>JAHFBY010000254.1 GCA_023249835.1 Elusimicrobiota bacterium
GGCGCGCTCTGCTGCGGCACGAACAAAGAACTGTGAAGATTTAATCTCCGGAAACTTGCGCATCCGGCCTAGCTCATTGCGCACAAAACCTTCCTGGTTTACCTGCAATTTGATTTGCTCAATATATGCTTCCACAGCCGGGTAAGCAGCAAAATATTTTTGAATGAACTGTTTGGCGTCGGCATGAGAAACTTCTCCGATTCTCGATGATAAGCCAAAGGACGATAGCCCATACAAAATCCCAAAATTAATTGTTTTGGCGTCACGGCGCATATCTTTGGTTACTTTGTCAGGCGTTACCCCAAAAATTTCCATGGCAGTTTTGGTATGGATGTCTTCGCCGCTTTTAAAAACTTCCAGCATTTTTTTGTCTTTGGCCAAATGCGCCACAATCCTCAACTCAATTTGGCTGTAATCTATAGACAACAATTTATAACCTTTTTCCGCCACAAAAGCCTGCCGAATTTTACTGCCCACACCCTCCCCCTTAATTGGGATATTTTGCAAATTCGGATCCAAAGACGACAGCCGGCCGGTTGCCGCAATGGTTTGGTTATAGCTGGTATGGATGCGCCCGGTTTTTTTATTTACCAATTCGGGGAGGGTTAGCAAATAGGTTGACTGGAGCTTAGCTAGTTCGCGGTACTGCATAATTTTTTCAATCACTGGATGCTGGCCCAACATTTTTTCCAACTCGCCCGCGGCCGTAGAAAACCCGCTTTTATTTTTCTTATTAAAAATAGGCTCCAATTTCATTTTTTCAAACAAAACTTCTTTCATTTGTTTGGGGGAATTGAGGTTAAACTCTTCTCCTGCCAATTTATAAATTTTGCTTTCCAGCTCTTTTAGGTCTATTTCCACTTCGCCGGAAAGCCGGTTTAAAAATTTAGCGTCCACTTTAATGCCGTTTAACTCCATACTCGCCAGCACTTCTATAAGCGGCATCTCTATATCATCAAAAACTTTTTGCAAGCCTTCTGCTTTTAACTGTGGGGCGAATAATTCCTTGAGACGTAAAGTCATGTCCACGTCTTCACAGCAATACCACGAAACCTTGGCCGGCTCCACCCTGTCCATGGTAATTTGGTTTTTTCCTTTGCCAATCAAATCTTCAATTGGCTGCATTTGGTAACCTAATTCATTAAAAGCCAAAGCGTCTAAATTGTGCTGGCGGGTGCCGGCGTTTAGCAAATACGAAGCGACCATGGTGTCGAAGTCAGCGGTAAGAAATAAGGAATAAGAATTAAGTATTTGCGCGTCATACTTAATATTATGGCCAACTTTTTTTATTTTTTTATTGTTGAGAATCTCTTTTAATTCATTTGATGCTATAACCAAAGCACCCGGGACATAATAAGCCAAACCCGGTTTGGCAGACAAACCTACTCCGACTAGTTCCGCATCTATAATATTTAAACTGGTGGTTTCCGTGTCAACACAAATTTCTTCAACGGCTGATAATTCTTTTATTACCTGGTCCAACTTTTCCTTAGTATCTATAAATTGATAATCCTGTTTGAATTTATTAGCGTCAACATGGGGTCTTTCTTCTTCCTCACTTGTCACTTGTAACTTGTCACTTGTAACTTCCCCCTTCGGCAGCTTATTCAGCAAACTCCTAAATTCCAGCTCCTGGAACAACTTTACCGTCTGCTGCAAATGCGTAGCGTCTAAGTCATATTTTGGAATATTAATTTCCACCGGCACTTTGCAGTCAATTGTAGAAAGCGAATAAGACATCCGCGCTTCTTTTTCCTGATCCTTCAGTAATTCCAAAATCCTGGGCTTTATTTTATTGCCGACTTTGTCATCCCTAATTGCTCTATAAAGCTCCTCAATAGAATTAAAATCTTTTACCAATCCCACCGCAGTTTTTTCGCCAATACCTTTTACGCCCGGGATGTTGTCTGAAGGATCGCCGCGTAATGCTTTATAGTCCACCATTTGGTCGGGGTTTAAGTTATAGCGCGCGCGAACTGCCTTGGGGTCGTAAACCATACTGTCCGCGATCCCTTTGCGCATAGTATAAATTTTTACGCAATCGTTTACCAATTGCAAGGTATCTAAATCCCCGGTAACAATAAAAACTTCACACTCATCTTTGGATTGTTTGCAGAGTTCTTTAGACAATGTTCCTAATAAGTCATCTGCCTCAAAACCTTGTTTTTCAAAAATTGGAATATTTAAAGCGCGCACCACTTCCTTAACGCGAGGGAACTGGTCGTACAATTGCTGATCTGCTTTTACTCTATGCGCTTTATACTGATCATAAGCCACGTGCCTAAATGTTGGCCCAGCCAAGTCAAAAGTACACACAATGTGCGTGGGTTTAATGTCTTTGAGCGCTTTGAGCAAAATTAAAGTAAACCCATAAACCGCATTAGTCTGCTCGCCGCTTTTGGTATTTAAAACCGGAATCGCGTGATAGCCACGATGAATCAGCGCGTTGCCGTCTATTAACATATAGCGATCCATTTTTGGTTTGACCATACGGGCATTATACCAAAAAAAGCCTTAATAAAAAGCCCGTCCCGGAACTAATCCCAAGGCGGGCTAAAAATTTTTATTTGAGGGGGTATTTCTAAAGCTGTCTGGCTTCAGAAATACCCCAAATTCTAACATGATCTTACTGGCAACTCCTCGTCCTCCACCACGGGAGCCGCAAAATTATCCGTCGTATTCGGATAAACAAGAAGCACGTAAACCCCGCCATCAGTCAGCTTGCTGCCGTCTTCCTGGTCGACTAAACGAAATTTATACTCATAACCGTCCCAGTTAACCTTGATAAATCTCACAACGGCCTCCTTTGAGAAACAGATTTGCATTAAATATAAACTTGCTCAGTCAGAGAGTCAAGTTAAAAAACACTACAAAAGAAAAACCGCGGACAACCTGTAAGGGTCGTCAGCGGCAGGCTCAATGAGCCTTAAGCGAAGAAGAGAGCTAGGGACGGAATGGACCGCCCGAAACCTGCGGGGTTGGTACGGGCTGAGGAGCGATGTTATTCTGTGCAGGCATTACTGCCAGTGCAGAAAAAAAGCCGTCAGTACCACCGACCACCTCCGAAAACGCTCCGGTTAGGAAACTTTTGAACCAGATACTCTGGATCATTTTCCCCGTAAAGCCCATTGTCTGGGCAACGAAGTAGACTCCCCTGTTAGAAACCGCCAATTGGTCGAGGTAGGGGCTTCCCCAAACGTTGAGCCTTTCTATTACCGGCTCAACAATCAACCGATTATTGCGGTCGTAGCTTATGGCCACGATTCGGCCATACTCTACAACCGGTGGCTCGCGATTAACTCCGGGCAAATTTGTCCCGGTGACGTTATTTAGCAGAACGTACACCCTTCCATTCGGGCCGGCTACCATATTTATAACCCGTCCCGAGAAAAGTTCCGTAGTCTCGTCCCACTTGGGACCGACGGGCGTCTGCTTCGGCTGAATAATGGACTGATAGAGCGTACGGCAGTATGTGCGCCCTTCCACCACCGCCACGTCCGCGCAGCCCAACGACTGATCGTTTTCCAAAGGATCAGCGATTGTCTGGCGATTCCAGAAACTCAGCGAAAATTTTGACCCTTCCTGCTGGTACGGGAACCGCAAGGACACACCCGACTCCCGGTATCTGTAACCATACGGGGTATCTACCGCGGGATCGGGATTGAACCCAAATCCTTCCGAATAGATCCTCCAAGAAAATAGCTCGCTACTGAACGAATACCTTTTATACGCTTTATCGTTGGACAAAGCGTAGAATGTACCGTCGTCCAGAGGCAATATTCGGCGTATTCCGTAAGCTCCGTAGTATGAAACATTTTGGCGCACGGGGCTGCCTTCTTGGAAGCAGGCCTCGGTTAGCGATCCCTGATATGCGTCTGCAAAATAGACCTTATCCTGAGAGCCGCAATCCAGAAAGTTATTGGATCCCATGCCGCCGCCGCCAGAAACTTGGGCGAAAGATGGAACAACCAACAACAGAAACAAAACGAAAAGGACAACGGAATTCT
>JAHFBY010000255.1 GCA_023249835.1 Elusimicrobiota bacterium
TAGACGCGGAGGCTAGAGGGTGGGAGTTGTCTTTAACGTACCCGGACGGCAGCAAGAACGACGCGCTGGAAATTGTGCAGGACCCGGGTCTGAGCACAAACAGTAACCGTGAAAGCGGAGGCACGCCCATAGATTTGGACGATGGCTTCTCAGTAAAAATCGTTTCGGGCGCGGCGGCGAGATCGTTTGTAAAAGTTACGGGCAGCGCTAGCGGTCCGCAATCCGGGTTTAAAGGATATTCGTTGTTTTACCGAAAAGCGGGAGAGGGCGGGAGTTGGAAGTCTATACCGGCCAAAACAAATGGTTACGTACAAAACAACGTCTTGGCCTATTGGGACGTTACCGGACTATACGGGAACTACGAACTAAAACTTATTGTGCAAGACCAAAACGGGATCAGCGAAACGGTGCGGAACCTTACCATTGGCACAATGGTTTCTAAACAAGGGTCCACGTATGTGCGGGCTCCGTTTAATAAAGCTTACCTTGAATTTCCCGAAGGTTCTTTAGCGGTTTCAACCGTTGTAACCATAACGCCTATGAAATTTTCCGCGGAGGGGGCGGGGGTGAACATCAGCACGAGTTTGCCGCAGCCGGTGGGCGCGCTCTACCTTATGCAGCCTTCGGGGATAGAGTTTCTAAAGGACGCGCAGGGAAAAGTCGTTAAACCGGCCAAACTGGTGACGCGGTTTTTGCCCGAAGAGTTAAACGGACTAAACCCGGGAGAACTGACGCTTTATTCGTTGAGCGACGCGGGAGTGTTGGAACCCTTAGACGTAAAGATTAAGTACGACGATAACGGAAACGGCAAGCTGGACGATAACGAGGTTGTGACAATAGAAAGTCCGGTGACGCACTTTTCTTACTTTTTTGTGATGCCGGAAATATCCACGCCCACGTTAGACGCTGTACCGGAAAACTTAAACAACCCGGACTTAAGTTTAAGCGGCAGCGCGGAAGCGCAATCGATAGTGCCAGTGTTTATTAACGGGGCGCAAGTTGGGGAGACAGAGGCGGACGATGAAGGACGGTTTAAGGTTGGAGTAAGTGTATTGGAAGGTGTGAACCGGATTTGGGTAAGGGCAACGAGGGTTTTAAACGAAAGCGGAGTAAAGAGGGTGAGCGACCCTTCGCCGGTGGTTAGCGTAACCGTAGATATAGCCAAGAGTTTGCCGGTGATAACTTCTCCGTTAGCTAACGCGCTTGTTTCCGGGACGCCACAGTTTATCGGCGAAGCCATGCCCAACAGTTTAGTGAAGATTTATCAAGATCAGGTGTTTAAGGGAAGCTCAGCGGTGGACGTTTCCGGGAAGTTCGTGCTGACGCCGGGCAGTCCGCTCTTGAGCGGACTAAAAGAAGTTGTGGTAACAAACGAAACCGAGTCCGGCAACGTGCGTCTATTTTCCGAGCCGCTACAATTGCGTATTGACGCGCTGCCACCGGTATCGAGCATTAAAGTTGAAAAGTTAGCGGAAGAGTCGCAAACCAGTTACCGGTTCAGTTTGTCCGCGGAAGACCCGATTATGGACGATTTTGCGGTTGGGGTGAGTTCAATTTATTATCGTGCAGGGGAAAGTGAATTTAAGGTTTATAGTGGTCCAGTACGGTTAGAAGGCAGCGGAACGTTAATTGAATTTTATAGCCTAGACTATTTTGAGAACCAGGAAGAGATGCGACAAACGCGGACGGACGATACGGTTCCGCCTGCCAGCGTGAACTTATTGGCGGAAGAAGTGTTCAATAAGACCGCTGTGTTTTTGTCTTGGACCGCGCCGGGAGACGACGGAAACCTGGGCCGGGCAACGAGTTACGATTTACGTTATTCAATTCTAGAGTTGACTAGCGGGACGTTTAGTTCCGGAGAACCGGTAAAAACGTTGATCGCGCCTAAGAAAGCGGGCGAAAAAGAAAGCATAACTTTGAGCGGGTTAGCTGCGGATACGCGGTATTATTTTGCGATTCGAACTCAAGATGCTATGCAAAACGTAAGCGAAATGAGCAACGTGGCAACGGTTAAAACGCCGGTTCCAGACGATACCGCGCCTGAACTAACGCTTTTTCCCGGAGATGGATCAAAAGTTGTCACGGATAAGCCGGAAATAGTTTTGAGGTATACGGACAACTATTCGGGGTCGAACGTTAAGTCTATCCAACTTAGCGTTAACGGGAAGTCAGTGTCTCCTGAAATCTATACAAGTTCCGCTGTTTATCGTCCGCAAGAAAGTTTGCCGCAAAACGAGAATGTTCTGGCTGCGCAGATGCAGGACATGAGGGGAAACGGATCCTCTGTAGAGTCAAAGTTTAGGATCGATTCCATTGCTCCGCAGGCAGAAGTCAGCCTTTTGTGCACTTCGCCGATAAGTACGGGAACAGTACAGGTAAACGTAAAAGCTACAGAACCTTTAGTTGGGCAAGAACTCTATTTTACCTTGAACGGAGTGATGCGCGCGGTTCCATTGACAATGGAGGGGGAAAGATCAAGTTTTGGCAGCTTTATGGTGGAGAGTTCAATGAATGGCGATGCAGCGTGGTTTTGGAAAGGAGCGGACCAATTTGGCAACGTTGGACAGTTCATTGTTCAGGGCAGTTCATTTACTATTGACACTCAGCCGCCCACAGCGTCCATAAAGTTAAACCCGAGCGCGCCATTAACCGTAGGTCGGTCAATTGTTACTTTGGAATCGTCCGAACCGTTGGGTCAGGCAAGTTTAAGTTATGTGAAAAATGAGGAGTCCCCCATAGCCGTGCCTTTAACTGTTACCGGAGACAAAAGAGTGTGGAAGGGTGAATTAAATATACCGCAAAATGCGCGCGCCTATTTTGGCAGGTTCCAATGGAACGGCAGAGATGTTGCGGGCAACAGCGGTTCTGAAATAATGGGGCCAAACCAATTTGAAGTTGATACTTTTCCGCCCATAGGCAGCATTAAGATTAACAATGGCGCGCCTTACAGCACATCTTCGCTGGTAACGGTAAGTTTTAACGCGGTGGATTTTATAGTTGGCGGTCGAACTAAACCGGCAAAAATGCTGATCAGTTTGGATTACCGGCAGACCTATCAAGAGGAACCGTTTGCTGCGGAAAAGGAAATCCTGTTGCCATCGGTTGGCGGCTACCGGTTATCTGGAAATCAGGGAGTGTTGAAACAAGTGTGGGCGCGGTTTAAAGATGCTGCTGGCAACATTTCGGTTGAGACGGAAGCCAAGATCATTGTGGACACTTCAGGACCGGCTAAGGCTGTAATTATATGGGAAAAATAACTTTTTTCTTACCCTCACTTGGCTTCCCAGTGCGCATTTATTTTTCCATAATCCTATTTTTAGTATTTCTCTCCAATGCCCATGCCTCGCGATCAGTAAATTTCACTGTGCGCACGGAAGCTGATGAATATTATGTAAGTCAGGTGGATCTTCCCAAGACAAATAAAAGCGTAACTAATGCGGATAACGTTTGGCATAACTTTGATGGCAGCTTGTTTGATATACAGTTTCAGCAGTCGCTTAATTTATATTTAACTTTTAATGTGCCGGGAGGGTACACGGTTTCAGTTTATGCAAAAGTCGTGAACGAAGCAGGCGCGGAAGTTTGGTCTTCTGGGCAGGAGTCCTTAACCAATAATAACAGTAATCGCCAAAATGTAGTTCGCAGATATCAAACTTCGGCAATAGCCTCAGGCAAATATAAGCTTAGAATACAGTCGCTTGAATTTAAATCCGGTCTTACAGGCGGGGATACTGATACCGGCGGATACTTAAACGGCACAAAGAATGATGGCGGTTGGGGCGATATTAATGCTGGATATGGCAGTGCCAGGCAGTTTTATTCTCCTGGCGTTCAACAAGTGACAGTGGATCTTACTGGCAGCCCGGGTAGTGCCGGGACATTTAATATTTCCGGGCCCACGTCTTGGTCAAAAACTTTAACTGGCGTTGGCGGCACTTTTCAAGTTCCACTGAACGCTGGGTTTTATTCAATTACCTCACAATCAACTGGAGGCTATTACTT
>JAHFBY010000256.1 GCA_023249835.1 Elusimicrobiota bacterium
TTTCAGAGCTGGATCAATCACGCATTGTCACCGCAGCTTCCAGTCAATTGTTTGGACCGGTGATAGGTAGGATCGTGGGTTGTATGGTAGCGGTTTCAATTTTAGGTTGTTTGTCGGCCGCTATTTTAACTGGACCGCGAATTCACTACGCCATGGCAAAAGATAAACTGTTCCCCTCATTAGCAGGGGATGTCCATCCATTATTTTCCACTCCCGGTAAAGCCATTTGGATTCAAGCGGTTTGGAGTTCAGTGCTTGTTTTAACTGGAACGTTCAATCAGCTCCTAGATTACGTTACTGTGCCCAGTGTTTTTTTTGCGTCGGTGGCGGCAGTCGGACTATTTTTTGTGCGCCATCGCGATCAGAAAGATGAACAGGCCATTGTCTACCGCACGTTGGGATACCCTGTCGTGCCGTTGCTTTTTATATTAGGCATGGGTTGGATTGTAGTGAACACGGCTATTAAATATCCAAAAGACTCATTATGGGGGCTTTTTATCGTTGGCTTAGGCGTTCCCATATATTTTATTTGGAACGCATGGGCGCGTTATGAAAGTACCAGCGCTAAAATTTCTAAAAAATGAATCTGGTATTGCATAAACCGTATAAGGCAGCCCCTGACAAGGACCTAGTTAGGGTCCCGGGAGAATATTTGCGTGATTCGTCGCGCGCTATTTTAATGCGGCAGGACGTTTTGGAGTCTTTTGTTTCCATGTGTAATGCCGCAAAAAAAGAAGGGGTGGAGTTTGTGGTGGTTTCCGCTCATCGGACATTAAGCCGTCAGCAGGAGCTATTTTTAGAAGGGGAGAAAAGACATGGGAAAGGTCGGGCTATCCTTTGGCTAGCGCCGCCGGGATATTCTGAGCACCATACAGGATTAGCTTTTGATTTAGGAGATCGTTCCTGCCCGCAGTATGACGATGAACCTGGTTTTGAGACCACGGCCGCATTTTCTTGGCTTAACCAGCGTGCCCAAGAGTTCCAGTTTGAGTTATCGTTTCCTAAAAATAACTGGCAAAAAATATCGTATGAACCTTGGCATTGGCGTTATGTTGGCTCATCCTCAGCGTATGAGCTCTTCCACCCCTCCTTGATCCATCGATGTTCATCTCTAATGCGCGCCGTTGCTATGGGGCTATTTAAATCTTTTGCAATTCTATCTTTAGCTATATTCTTTATTCAAAACCCAGCCTATAGCGAGAGTTTTGAAAAGGTCAGTTTTGAGTCTGCGGACGGCTATAAAATAGTTGGTAAATGGTTTGCTCCGCGGGGCTCTAAAACAACGTTAATTCTTCTGCATGGCGTTGGCGCCGTAAAAGAGGAATGGCAGTCGTTTGCCGAATTTGTTCACGCATCCGGTTATGGGGTATTGATCTATGATATGCGCGGTCATGGTGAAAGCGTCTTTAAGGTTTCAGGTGAAACCGTAGAGTTTCCGTTATTTTACGGCGTGGGTTTAGATTCAGATTGGGGAAAGATGATTCAAGATTTAGCATTGGCCGTTGATTTCTTAAGGGCAAATAAAAAGTGCGATCCTAAAAAAATAGTTGTAGGCGGCGCGAGTATTGGCGCCAATATAGCTTTTCGGTATGCGGTGCAAAACAAAGATGTTCCCTACGTTATTCTTCTTTCTGCCGGGGTTAATTATCGAGGCATTCAAACCGACGACTTGTTGTTGGGGTTGGGTCCGCGCCCAATGTTATTGGCGGTGAGTCCGGAAGATACTTTTGCTTATCAGAGCGCGTTATACTTAGTGAAATTATCTGCGGGCAAAATTCCGATAACCTTATATGTGGAAAATCTTGGCGCTGCGCATGGCGTGCAAATGTTTAAGCGCATGAGCGCGCAAGCTCCTTCAACTTTAGAAATAAAAATACTCCAATGGATGCAAAAAGTAGGAAAGTGAAGTCTGGGTGCAAGCAAGCGCTGATTTTTTGTTTTGTATGCGTTAACATTGCTATTATCTCTGCTGTAGTCAATGCGGGCAATAAACCCGATTCCCTGTGGCCGTTATGTGAAACGTTGGGCAAAAAAAGGATGGTTGATTTAACGCATTCCTTTGCTCCGGGCATTCCCAAATGGAAAGGTTATCCGGACGAAAAGCGTAGGGATCTCTATGTCTACGACAAAGACGGCTTTTGGGTTGAGCAATACACTTTTGCCGGACAATGGGGAACGCATATTGACTCGCCTGCGCACTTCCATCGGGGATTAATGACGGTAGACGATATTCCGCCGCGAGACATGATCGCGCCCTTGGTTATATTGGACGTCAGCGAACAAGTTTTGTCCGACCCGGATTATTTATTGAGTTTAGAAGATGTGAAAAAGAGGGAAGCGGAGTACGGAAAAGTTCCGGAACGGGCTTTTGTGGCCATGCGTTCGGACTGGAGCAAACGTTGGCCGGATTCTATTTTTATGCAAAACGCTGATGAGCGTGGGGTAATGCATTTTCCCGGCTGGAGCATTGAAGCGTTAAAATATTTGTTCCAATACCGTAACATTTTAGCGATTGGCCATGAGACATCGGACACTGACGGCGGGGTAAATGTCTCGCAAAACCGCTATCCGGCAGAAACTTTTGTTTTGGGCGAAAACCACTATCAAATTGAGTTGTTGGCCAACCTTTATCAAGTTCCCGTCTATGGGTCAATCGCGTTTATATCGTTTCCCAAACCAAAGAACAGCGCTGGTTTTCCAGCCCGGGTGATTGCCGTTATACCGCAGGATAAAAGCGAATAGGCCGGCAAAAAATAATTAATTTTATAAGCGAAGATATTTCTGATACCACTGATAAGTATTTTTAAGGGTATCTTTCAGTAGAAATTTAGGTTGCCAGTCCAGGATTTTTCTCGCTTTAGAACAAGATAAGTACTGGACCTTAATTTCTCCTTTCGCAATACTTAGAATTTTGGGAGAGATGTTCTTAATTCCTGAAACCTTAATAATTTGGTTCACAACATCAATCACGGAGGTGGGAAGTTCGGTGCCAAAATTAAAAGCCTGGCCCTTAATGCGGTCCATTTCTTCAGCTAAGCGGAAAAATGCGTTTACGCCGTCTTGCACATAAAAGTAATCTCGGAGATAGGTCCCGTCGCTGCGAATAATGGGGGAGGTTCGTTGAATTAAGGAGCGAATCGTTCCGGGCACAATGCGGTCAAAATTAATATCTCCTGGGCCGTACAAGTTTCCGCAGCGCGCAATCGCGACCGGCGTTCCATAGGATTTGAAGTACATTTGGGCCATTAAGTCAGTGCAAGTTTTGGAAAAATCATAGGGGTTTGTACCTTCTAAGGTGGCTTCTTCGGTATAGGGCATTTTTTCTTTAGCGCCGTAAGCTTTATCGCTGGAAGCAACCACGAGTCTTTTTAATTGGGGGTTTTGGCGAGCAGCCTCTAAAATATTCCAAGTGCCCCGGATGTTGGATTCAAAAGTGGAAATTGGGAATCGGTTTGCAGTGGTGACAATGGCTTGCGCCGCTAAGTGGAAGCAAGTCTCGATTTCATATTCATTAAACAACCGTTCGATCAGCGGGTAGTTTTCTAGTTCTCCATAGACAATGGTAATTTTAGAGTCGGTGCCCGTGGCGCGCAAAAATGAGCGCGGTTCGCAATCGCGAATCAGGCAAACAACTTTGGCCCCTTCTTGAACCAATTGCCGGGTAAGCCAAGACCCTAAGAACCCATTGGCTCCGGTAACGCACACGTTGCGATTTTTCCAAAAGTTAGATTTATTTTTGTTCATTTTTTAACATTTCCCTTTGCCCTAAACTTCAGGGCATTTTTTTAAGCTTTATCAGGGCAATGGTCATTAGCTCTTTAAACACGGGTACAAATCCGCTAATCACTTGAACCCTTGAATCCGGATCATTTTTCCAGTCAACTGGAAATTGTTTAATTTTAAAACCAAATTTTTTCGCAAGTATGGCGAGTTCGACATCGAAGGTTAGACCCTCAATTACTTGCCGAGGAAATATAGCTTCCGCTGCTTTTTGAGTAAACA
>JAHFBY010000257.1 GCA_023249835.1 Elusimicrobiota bacterium
GAGGCGCGCAGGGGCCAGCGCGGTCGTGTTCGACGTGCTGTTTTATGAGCCCGATAGAGAACGGCCAGAGGACGATAAAAAATTAATTGAATCTGTAATTAAGAACAAACGAGTGGTTTCTGCTTTTAGTTTTGACCGGGTGGACCAGCAGACTTCCAGCGTTGATAAATTAGGCAACATGGTTTATGTAAATGAAATGAGCGTTGATAAAGGAGAGTCTTTAGGCGAGTTGTCAAAGAACTCTGCGGCCAACGGGTTCGTAAACGCGTTTCCTGACTCTGATGGATATTTGCGCCGGGCAGCAGTGACCTACGATTATAACGGCAATATCTATTACGCGCTTAACATTTTGGGAGCGGCGGTGGCGCTTTCCAAAAAACCGGCGGATTTAGTTAAAGCCATTCCCGCAAATGACGGACTCTTTTGGGATCATGACGGACGTGAAGTGCTGCTTAACTTTAGGGGTCCGCACGAGGTTTTCCCCACCTATTCGGTGGCGGCGATCATGAACGGAATGATCCCTGCCGAATGGATAAAAGGAAAAATAGTATTGATCGGATCAACTGCCCTGGGCCTTTATGACCATTATCCAACTCCTTTTTCATCTTCATTTCCTGGAGTCTATTTTCACGCCAACGTCATTGACAATTTAATTCAAAACGATTTTTTAGTGCCGGTGAGCGTTGTGGTCACAATTATTTTAATTTTTATGTTGGGTTTGTCTTGCGGTTATTTTGTGCCGCGCGTGCCCGCCTCGATTGGGGCTGCCATTATTTTGGTCCTTTGCTTGGGTTTGTGGGTCATCGGATACTTTCTCATGGTAAAAAAGCTGATGTACATGGAATTGGTCGCTCCCAGCTTCGCGCTTTTAAGCAGCTATTTAACGGTGTTCTTTTATCGGTTCATTGTGGAACAGAAGGAAAAAGCAGGGATTAAAAAGGCGTTCGGCGTTTACGTTAACCCGCACGTGGTGGACCAAATCGCTAAAAATCCGGACGCTTTAAAGCTGGGCGGAGAGCTGCGCGAAATGACGGTCATGTTTTCCGACGTTGCCGGGTTCACCACTATTTCTGAAAAACTATCGCCGGAAGAACTGGTGCACTTGTTAAACCTTTATCTAACGGAAATGACCGACACGATTATGCGTTTTGACGGCACGGTGGACAAATATGAGGGCGATGCGATCATGGCGTTTTGGGGAGCGCCGCTAATCCAGCCTGACCATGCCGCCAAGGCGTGTTATGCGGTTTTAGAAAACCGGCAGCGGTTGCACAACCTAAACCAGGATTTACAAAAGAAAGGGCTGCAAGAGTTAAACGCCCGCTGCGGTTTAAATACCGGACCCATGAACGTGGGCAACATGGGTTCTTCGCAGAAGTTCAACTATACGGTTATGGGTGACGCCGTGAACTTGGCGTCTAGGCTTGAAGGCGCGAACAAACAGTACGGCACCAACCTCATGATTTCGGAGATGACCTACGCCAAAGTGAAAGATAAGGTAGAGACCAGGGAGTTAGACTTGCTGCGCGTGAAAGGGAAAAAAGTTCCGATTAAGGTCTATGAGTTGGTATCTAAGACGGGAGAGCTGAGCGAAGCGCAAAAACAGGGTTTTGAAATATATTTAGAGGCATTGAGCCTATACCAAAAAAAAGATTTTAAAGAAGCTTTAAAGGCGTTCCAAAAAGTGAACGAGTTCCTGCCAGGAGATCCCCCTTCGCAAACCTACATTGATCGCAGCCAAAACTATATTGCCTCTCCCCCGGACAAGGATTGGGACGGGGTCTTCATCATGACCACAAAATAAAAAAATCTTTATAAATTAATGTGGTTGATTTCTAATGTTCTCCAAATCCGGATCAAGGATTGAATGGTCATGTTCTTTTTACCTTTTTCCAACAAGGATATATCCGGTTGTGTCATTCCGACCCTGCGGGCAAAATCAGATTGGTTCCATCCTTTCTCGATCCTGACATTTCTGATGGTCTCCGCAATTTTTTTTATATCCTTGCCGTAATTCTTATCTTCCGTTGTTTTGCGCCCTTTCGTAACGGCTTGTTCATAAACCGTTTCCCACCAGGCTTTAAAATCCGGAGACGTGGCTTTCTTGTTCCAGTAATTTCTAATCTTAGGCCATTGCTCAATGAATTGTTCCATGGAGATCAGGCAGAAAATTTCCTTGGGATGGTCGTTTCTGGATAAGACATTAAAAATATGATTTATGAAAAGCGGATGTGCAGGATCACGTATAACTTCCTCCGCTTCCTGAGCCGCTTTCTCATTCATCCACCAAAAGTAATTTTTTGCGTTCATCTTATTTCTTCCTTAAAAAAGTTTTTTATCTCATTGTCTAAATAACGAATGATTTCCGTACTGTCAAGTTTTTGATCATAAAGTTCCAGTTCCAAAACGCCCATTTTAAAATCATGTCTGGAAAATTTTCTGTACCATATGTTTAAGCCTCTTTGATAAGGTCTGGGCAATTCTTTCATAAATTCACTCAAAGGTGTAACTTCTTTGGACAAATAGTAGAGGTCCACAACATCCCGAGCTTCGTCTCTGCCGGTAATTTCTTCCGCACCAATAGGGCTTTCTCCTAAAATTGTTCCTGTTATAGCGATCACCTTTTGAAGATAGATGGATTTGACGCTATAGACCGGCACACCTTTAAACTTCTTTATCTCCGGATGGTCAAAAACGACATCCTGGACAAAATCAATTTTTAAGGGGAATGATGCTCCTTTAATAGGAACGATGTAAAATCGTACTTTTGCCCGGCCTTTTAACTGCATTTCGCTTTCCAGTTTTAAAGGGTTTCCCAAAACTTTTTCAAACCCCTTGACTAAGGCTAGTATCTCCTTGGGATCATAAATTGGCGAAAAAAAATCAAGGTCCTTCGAGAACCGATGGTTAAAGTAATATAGTTCTAAAGCCGTCCCACCCGCTAAAGCAAATGTTTGGGAATGGGTTTTAAACAGACCCAGAACCGTTTTTTGTGCTCCTCTTATTTTTAGATCCATAGGCAGAGGGTATTTATATATTATAAACTATATTAATTATATATTATAACATATAATTTGTCAAGATAAAAAATTGCGCCCTAGAGGATTCGAACCTCTCACCTTCTGCTTCGTAGGCAGACGCTCTAACCAAATGAGCTAAGGGCGCAAAAAGTAAAATTTTTATTAATTTCGAGTTACGCTCGCTATGCAATTCCTAATCTTACCAATTTTTGTGCCAACCGGTAAACATCGCTCCGGTCTCCGTCCTTTCGGATTCCTACAGCTACGACATAAACGGTGACGACACTTTTGTCCACCATGTAAAGGATGCGATACCTCTGTCCCATGGCCCGAATGCTCCGAAGCCCAGAAAGTTCATCCCATAGCGGTTTGCCTTTTTGCTCCGGGTCTTGTGCCAAGCCGTCAATGATCTGCCCGATTTTGGTTTGAATCCGGCGGTCAGAAATGTCTTTCAACATCTTGAGCGCCGTTGGTAAAACGATAATCGTGTAGGTCACAATCCGAGTTGTCTTTTCGCTTTGTCCCAGGAAACGCCTTTTCCTTGCCTTAATTCCTTAATCCCTTGCCGCACTAGTTTCATTAAACTTGCGTCTCCCATAATTTCCAAGGTGTCCGTGATAGATTCGTAAAGCTCCCAGGGAATAACGGCCAGGACAGGTTTTCCCCTGCTCGTAATGGTGAGTGTATCTTGATTGTGAAGTTGCTGTGGAAGCTTTGTCAGTTTGCTTCGAGCTTGCGCTATGGGCATTGTGATGGTCATGGGTTGTGCCCTCCTCTTGTACGTCTATTGTACAACGAGTTTGCGCTATTGTCAATGTGTGAAACGCATCGGAGGGGGCGCAACTTTCTTATTTTTTAAGGAAGTTGCATCACCCTCCCTATAAACTCACGGAGGGGGAGCGCCGCTTTCTTATGGTTTAAGGAAGCGGCATCACCCCCTCTATAAACTCACGGAGGGGGAGAGATTCGAACTCTCG
>JAHFBY010000258.1 GCA_023249835.1 Elusimicrobiota bacterium
ATCCAAGTAGTGGTGGGGACAGGTTCAGGACTGAGGACCGCCAAATCTAAATCCGAATAGTCTTTAGCCGCGCCCGTAACGCGCGAGCCAAAAGCCCTGACCTCGCATCCGGGCAAGTGTTTAAGCAAAATATTTTTTATAAGGAAACGTTCGGACTCGGAAACTTTAATCGTTTTTCTCTATCAATCGGTTCAACAATAATTTGGCGTCTCGAATAAACTTTTGGGCCGATAAAAAAACCTCTTGGGCTTTATCTAAATTATAGGTATGAGCTGTGAGGTTGCGCGCATAATGGTACTCCATCCAACCTTCAATATTTTCAATCAACCTTTGTTCAGCAGCCAACCGAAACAAATCCTTACGACTGACGCCGTCAACATACGTAGCGCCTAAGTTGTTTTCCAGCCACCGCTTCATAAACTTCCAGCATAACTCATAGGTAAACTCAAAGTTCTGAATCACTCCGGCGCGCAAAACTTCCTTATGTTCGCAGGAAAGAGTCGCGGCAACTTCGCTAGAGGTTGCAATCGCTAAAGCTCGATCCAACGACTGCACTGATTTTTCTAAACTACTTAAGTCCAGCACCATATAAAAAAGTATATTATAACCGCCCAACATTATCAATCAATCCCACTCTAGGGGCGAGGCATGTGGGAGCTTGAGGAAACAGTAAAAGCGTTTTTCATTAAAAAATCAGGTTGATTATTAGAGTTTGACGTTGGCGCGGATAAAGTCTAGGGAACACTGAAGTCCCTCGCGCAATGAAACTTTTGGAGACCAACCTAAACTTTTAGCTTTGGCAATGTTGGCCAAGGTTACCTCAGCCTCTCCTTTAAGGTCAGGTTGAAATTTAGGTTTTATCACGCTGCCTAACAATTGGCTAACCGTTTGGCAAACCTCTAAAACAGAATGGTTTTCCCCGCTGCCTAAATTATAGGTTTCACCGTCTGTGCGTTTGTCCGTAATGCAACCCAAGTGAAAATCGTTCACATCGTCCACATAAATGAAGTCCCGTCGCTTTTGGCCGGTACCGTAAATTATGGGTTGTTTATTTTTTAAGAGGTTTAGAATGAACGCGCTCATGACCGGGGGAATGTTTCGCCGATAGTCCTGTTTGGGGCCATAAACGCAAAAATAGCGCAGCGCCGTCAAGTTCAGTTTATGGTAACGGCGATAAGCTTGGGCGAAGAGCCGGGCCGAAAGCTTGCTCACAGCGTAAAAGCTTTCGGGAAATACCATGGACTCGTCCGTAGGGAAATGGTCTTGGCCCTCATAGAGCGCGGAGGACTCCGCATATACAACCTTGCGCACCCCGGCTTTGGCGGCGGCCGCAAACACCTTAACCGTGCCCAATACGTTTTCCTGACAAGCTGTAACCGGATCCGACTGGCAATCGCTAATGCAGTTTTTAGCCGCCAAGTGGAAAACTGTATCGACGTTTTTAAAATAAGCCTCAATTTTTGGATTAAGGATATCCGTTTTATAAAAGTGGACGCCGGCAGGAACTTGCGATTTTAACCCGGCGGACAGGTTGTCTACGCCTAGAACATTGTACCCGCCTTGCAAGAGGCGTTCCGCAAGATTGGAGCCGATGAAACCGGCTACCCCAGTGATCAGGATATTTTTTTTACTCAGAGCGCGAACCCCGCCTGTTGACCGTCAAGGTAGAAAGTCTTAACCGTATCTAAAGAAACGGCGTCCAAATCTTTGCCGATCCCCTTTAACTTCTTTAATATATCGTTGGGCACAGTGATGATGTGGCAGCCGCAATCTTGCGCTTGAAAAATATTGTACACCTCGCGGGTACTGGCCCATAAGAGTTCACACTTGGGCAAAGACTTTAGTATTTGCGCGGACTCTTTCATGATGGGCAAGGGATCTACGCCCGCGTCCGCAATTCGTCCGGCAAACACTGAGACGATTGATGGGGTATTGGGATTTAGGGCTGCGGCCACTTTTTTAACTTGATCAACGGTCAAAATAGCGGTCACGTTTAAGGGAATGCCGTCCTTAGAAAGGCGTTGCACAATTTCAGTGGTGAACTGCCCCTTAGTGTTGGTCACCGGAATTTTAACGTAAACGTTTTTGCCCCAGGGATGAATCTTTCTGCCTTGGCGCTCCATCTCAGCTAAATCATCGGCGAACACTTCAAAAGAAATGGACAAGTCCGTGATTTTAGCAAGAAGCTCTTTAGAAAATAATTCATAATCGCGCACCCCGCCTTGCTTCATTAAAGTAGGGTTAGTCGTAAACCCGTCTACGGATTTGCTTTCGTAAACCGCCAGCATATCTTCCAGTTTAGCCCCGTCCGCATAAATTTTTATTTTAAATGATTTATTTTCCATAATTAACTCCTTCCTTTTTTCATAATGGTTTCCCATTTCATTTCGTATCGTTTAAGCAAAGGGTGCGTAACCAACAAATGCCAGATCACCGCTTGAAAAGCTTCGGTTTGCGCTGTAACCCAATTATCCTTAACCTGGGGGATCAACACGCAACAGTCCGCAATCTTTGCAGTTGCACCGCCGTCCCTGCCTAAAATTCCCAACACCGTGGCGCCTACTTTTTTAGCGCCGGCAGCAGCGTTCAGGAGCCCTAAACTGATTTTTAACTTTTGGTTACCGCCGCCCACGGAAAAAATCAGCACGCCATCCTTTTTTTGTAACCGGCTCTCTTTAAGCCACTCCGCGAAACAATTGTCCCAACCGCTATCGTTGATCCAGGCCGTAAGCTCAGAAACGTTGTCAGTGGGCGCGTAACATTCCAGGCCAGCGATTTTTCGAAAGTCGTTGACAGCGTGCGAAGCGTTCGCAGCGCTGCCGCCAATGCCTAATATAAACAGCCGGCCTCCACGATCGCGGATTTTCCGCAAGGTTGCCGCTAATTTTTCAATTGCCCCGCAATCCAATTGCCGGGCAATCTCAACTACTTCTGCTAAGAAACTCTCAGAATAGGTCATGCGCTCCGTTTTTTCAGCGCGTCCCGAAAATAGGGGATAGTCTTTAACAGTCCTTCCTTTAAACTCACTTGCGGCTCCCACTTCAAGGTTTTCTTGGCCAGTTCAATGTTCGGACAGCGCACTTGCGGGTCATCCACCGGCAATGGGCGGTAAACGATCTTGCTCTTGCTGAGAGTTAATTCCTTAATAGTCCCGGCTAATTCCAAAAGCGAGAGTTCCTCGGGGTTGCCAATATTGACCGGACTCGTGTGGCGCGATAAGAGCAGTTTATATATTCCGCGCACCAAATCGTCCACATAGCAAAGGCTGCGCGTTTGCGAACCTTTGCCATAAACCGTAATGGGCTTATTATTAATCGCTTGCGTAACAAAGTTAGGAACAGCCCGACCGTCATTGATCCTCATCCTGGGGCCATACGTATTAAAAATGCGCACAATGCGCACCGACACCTTATGGAACCGGTAATAAGCGCTGGTCATGGCCTCTGCAAACCGTTTAGCCTCATCATAAACGCCGCGCGGACCCACCGGGTTAACGTTGCCCCAGTAAGATTCGTTCTGCGGATTGATTAGCGGGTCGCCGTAAACTTCAGAAGTGGACGCCAACATGAAAATAGCTTTTTTCTCCTTAGCCAAACCCAAAGTTTTATGCGTGCCCAAAGAACCTACTTTAAGGGTCGGAATAGGAATTTTTAAATAGTCCACGGGACTAGCCGGGCTGGCAAAGTGCAATACAGCGTCCAGTTTGCCGGAAATGTGGATATAGTTAGTGACGTCTTGGTTGGTGAACAAAAACTTCTCTTTACCGAACAGTCCCTTGATATTTTCAAGGGACCCTGTGACGAGGTTGTCCATACAAATCACTTCGTGGCCCTGCTCCAGCATAAACTCGCACAAATGGCTGCCTAGAAATCCGGCTCCGCCGGTAATCAATATCCTCATTGGAGGCTCCTCATCAAATTATTGAACGTTTTTCCGGCCCATAGAGTAATAGTGGAAACCATTGGACT
>JAHFBY010000259.1 GCA_023249835.1 Elusimicrobiota bacterium
TGCGGCGCGTTTATCAAGAAAGGCGTGACTGCTTTGTCAAAGGATTGGAAAATTTAGGTTGGAAGTTATATAGTCCGCAAGCCACTTTTTATATTTGGGCGGAAGCGCCGACGGGCTACAGTTCGGCTGAAACCATAAAGAAGATTATTCATGAATCGGCAATAGTGGCTACGCCGGGTACGGCCTTTGGTAAATTTGGCGAAGGGTACATCCGCTTTGCTTTGAGCGTTCCCCAACCGCGCCTGGAACAGGCGTTAGACCGTTTGGCAAAAATCCATTGGTAGTTATTCGTACAGCAGGTAAGGTTTCCGTTCAGTTTTAAATTGTTCTGCGTGGTCGCGGAAAATAACGTTGACTTCTTGCGCGGATTGTTTCGCGAGCATTTTTTCTTTTAATAAATCCGATCCGGTTACGAGTTTAACTTCTTCCCATCTGGGCGCAAAGGTCTTTGGATACAAATCGTTTAAAATAAACATTAGATCGATAAATAAATTAATCGGACGGGCGTTTTCGCGATCTTTAAGTTTTATCTTCACTCCGTGGCAAAGCTTTCCTTTGTAAATGTCGGCCTTGGGTTTAAATGATGTTTTTTCAAATTCAAACCCGTCTAAATAATTGAAATTGAGCCGTTCGAGGAGTTCATCGCTGTTGATCCAGGGGGCGCCGATACGCGCGAACGGAGTTCCCGTGCCCCGGCCAACCGCCACGTTGGTGGCCTCAAACGCGCCTATGCCCGGATAAAGCGAGGCAGCCTCTAAAGTGCGGATGTTTGGCGAGGTGGCTCTGAACTTAAGGCCGGTTTGGTCCCACCACATGGACCTTTGCCAGCCCTGCATTTTTATCACTGTAAGTTTGGCGTTTAGTTTAGCGGTGGCGTTATGCCATTGGGCTATTTCGCCCGCGGTCATGCCATGTCGCATGGGAACGTGCAAGTAGGCAGTGAAGTGGTTAATGCCAAGATCCAGAATTTCTCCTTCTACAATTTCCCCGTTTATGGGGTTGGGCCGGTCCAAAACAATGAACTCCAAGTTATGTTTAGAGGCTTCTTCCAGCGCGTAGGCTAGGGTAGTAACGTAAGTGTAAAACCGCGCGCCGATATCTTGAATATCAAAGACTAAAGCGTCGAGCCCCGCCAACATGGCTGCGGTGGGCCTTTGCGTTTTACCGTAAAGGCTGTAAACCGGAAGACCGGTTTTAGCGTCTTGGGAGTCCCCGATATTTTTGCCGTGTTCAACTAAACCGGAAAGACCGTGTTCAGGCGTGAAAAGGGCAACCAACTGAACGTTGGGGCTGCGATGCAAAATGTCGATCGTGCGAACGCCGCGGCTGTTTCGACCGGTAGAGTTGGTGATTAACCCAATGCGTTTACCTTTGAGGGAAAGGCATTGCTCCGATTCCAACACCTCAATGCCGAGCATCACTTTGCCGTGCGCCAAGTGAAACGTTGAAAGGAAAATGATTGAAACGAACAGGCAAATTTTTTTCATAAAGGCTCCCGCGGGTACAATAAATGTTACAAATTGTTTACATAATGTTTAAGCAAATTTTAGGCCGCGCGCGCAATACTTGGGCTAAGATGAAAAAAATAATCTGTTTTCTAATCTCTAAATTTGCGGCCCGGGCTGATTTTTCCCAATATGGCGGGACCATGAGCGCCGGTACCGGAAGGCAAATGATTGATTTTTCCTTCCCAGGCGCGCAAAGCAAAAAATGCAAACGCAACGGGTTCTTTGGCTTGGGCGCTAACTCCATAGCGTTCAATCGTGGTAACGGCTATTTTAGGCAGCAGGTTGCGCAGGTTCCTAATCAGGGTCAGGTTGAAAGCGCCGCCTCCGCTCAGGATCATTTCTTTAATGGGATATTTGTTCAGCAGGAACCGCGCATAACTTTGCGCAATGGAGTAGGCGGTAAAATAGTTCAAAGTGGCCAATCCGTCGATAAGCTTTTCTCTCAGCAGGGTTTTCAGTTCCGGCGGCAAAAATTGATGGTTAAAAAGCTCTTTGCCCGTGGATTTGGGAGGCTTTCGCTTAAAATAGGAGTGCTGGAACAGTTTGTGCGCGAGCGCGTAGTTAATTTCTCCTTGAGCGGCCAGTTTTCCTCCGCGGTCAAAGACCATTTTATTTTTTGTTCCTATTTTTACCGCCCAATCCAGCAGACAGTTGCCGGGTCCGGTATCAAAAGCGATAGGCTGCGGAATTTTTTTACCAACGACAGTGACGTTAGCGATGCCGCCAATATTTTGTAGCGCTTTAATTTCTCCTCGTCCGAAAAAGTATTGATCGAAGTAGGGAACCAGCGGCGCTCCCTCGCCGCCCGCCGCAATGTCGCGCACGCGAAAGTCCGCCACAACGGGAATGCCCGTTTTTTGGGCAATAACCGCTGCCTCGCCGATTTGCAAGCTAGAAAGAACTTCTTGCGCTTGGTGGTGGTAAAGGGTGTGTCCGTGGCTGCCAATGACGGTAATAGAGTTAAAGTTAAGTCGATTTTTTTTGAGTAGTTTTAATACCGCATTTAAAAAAAGTTTGCCCAATACAAAGTTTAGACGCGAAATCTCAGGCGCCCGGAGAGCCTGTCCACGTTCTAGTTCACGGCTAATTGTAGGTGGATAGGGGTAGGTGGCTGAATCTAAACATTTGAACTCACGTTTTTTGGAATTAAACGCGGCAATAGCAACAGAAACACCGTCTCCCGATGTTCCGGACATTATGCCAACAGCCAATTTTTGCTTGAATTTGAAATCGTCCATTAAAGAATAAATTTATTTTAGCATAGTTTGATTTGATTAAGCTATCCCCCCTATCATAATCTATCTCCCCTAATACATGTCAAAAATTAATAAAAAGAAAGTCAAACGATTGAATAATAATCAGTATGAAATATAATATCGATTTTAAAAAATTAAAAGTTTAAAAGGGTATGTATTTTTTACCTAGATAAAATCGTATTATTTACATTTTTTTGATTTTATATGGATTAATTCCATACATTAATTGGATATTTCGCATTATTTGAATTTTATATGGAAAATAACCCTAACTAAAAAAATAGAGCAAATGAATAGGGGTTTTAATCAGTTTAATTTACGGCATAGAAGTTGCTAGAAGTGTATGTGAGTGGATATTATGAATAATAAAATGATTATTAAAATCTCGCGCATTTTAAAAAACAAAAAACGTAGCTTATGGTTAAGCGTTGTTTTGGTTGTTTTTTATGGCGCAACGTTGCCGGCGGCAGTTTCGTTGGTAGGCGATACCATGGAGGTTTTGCGCAATGACCTAAATGCTGCGGGAGAGACCGCGACCTCAGGTTCATATTCAAATACATTTAGTCTGAGTAACGGTTCGGCAGACTCTATGAGTTCGAACAGTTATATTGACTATTCTGGGTTTGCTAATATGATGGTTCATCCTGATGCCATTATTGATTTAACAGGTTTTGAGTCTGGGGAAGGGGAAATATCTCTTTCCTGGACCGCGCCCTCTGTTATGGACGGAGTAACTGAAGGCGCAGGCGTATATGAGGTGCGTTATTCCAATTCTGATCCTCTAATTAGCGAAGCGCTTTATTCAGCGGCGAAATCATTTAATTTTTCTTGGACCCCATTGGCGCCAGGTATGCAAGAAAGCGGACGTTTGGTCACTGGCCTTCAGGCGGGCGCTACAGTATATGTTGGAATTAAGGCTTATGATACAGCGAACAATTCCGCTTATATTTCGAGCGGTTCAGCGGTTTGGGTGGGCATTTTCATTTCTTCCCGGCCTACTTTGCCCACGGCTTTAACTGCTTTTGCGGTTTCCAGCAATTCTTTACATTGGGAATGGACGGACAACGCCGGCAATGAAACGGGTTACCGAATAATGGCTTCTACCGGCGGAGCCGTATCTGCAGATTTGGTTCCCGACACCACTTTCTATATTCAAGCAGGATTAAATGGTCCCAACACCACATTTTCTGCTTACGTGGAA
>JAHFBY010000260.1 GCA_023249835.1 Elusimicrobiota bacterium
CGAAACATTTTAGCGCTAAGAGCGACTTGGCGCCGGAAAGTTCTCGCAAGCGCTCAATTTTTCCCATGTTCTGCAACAGCTTGGACTCGTCAATAAGATAATAGGGGGTTGCAAAATGATCCGGTCGGTTTTCCATTCTATTATTTTATAAAATTAACGGCAAATTTATTCAAAAAATATGCCAAAAATAAAATAAAAATAATTTTTTTAAAATGGCGTCAGATGATAAGGTTTAAGTTTATTTTGAAGATAGAGCTTTTATTGGAAGAGGGTTTTCCAAATAGGGTTTTATCATTTTGTATACGCGCTCTAAATCAAAAGGTTTGGTGATATAACCCTCGGCTCCAAGTTTACAGCAGGTTTCAACCTCATTTAGTTGTTTGAGAGCTGTGCACATAATCACCGGTATATCTTTAGTCTTTGATTCAGATTTTATCCGGGTGAGCACGTCAATGCCGCTCATGTTGGGCAGCGTAATGTCTAATAGCACAAGGTCGGGGATATTTTTTTGTGTCAACTTAAGTCCTAAGTCGCCGTTAGGGGCTGATTGCGCATCGTAATTGCAGGATTTTATAAAGTCCGTCAGGATGCTTGCGATCTGTTCATCGTCTTCAATGATCAGGACGAATTTTTTCTTGAGGCTTTGACTAAAAAACAGGTCAATAAAGTTCATGTGAGTCCCTTTGTTTTTAGTAGGAGAACACGTTTATGTCAAGGTGTAAGGCGAAGTGATTTTATCCCGTTTCTTTTAAGCCAAATGCAATCCCATTTACGGTGAGAGCTAAGAACCTTCTCAAGGATTCGTTGCGGTGAGCGACCGGTGTCGTTCTCCAAACCTGTAACATGTTAATTTGTAAGTAATTGAGCGGGTCTACGTATGGGTTGCGCATACGTATGGATTGGGCCAGGCGCGGCTGGTTTGTCAGTAACTCTTTTTGGGAGGTAATGGCCAAAACCATGCGCACTGTCCGATTGTATTCGTCTTTGATAAGGTTAAATATCACATTTCTGGTTTCAGGGGATTTAACTAATGATGCGTATCGCTCGGCGATATAAAGGTCGGTCTTGGCAAGGGAAACCTCAGCATTGTCAACCAAGGTTTTAAAAAAGGGCCATTTCAAGTAAAGTTCTCTTAAGTGCGCGATGCCTTCGGGCACCGATTGTTCATAATCTTCCAGCGACTTGCCCATGCCGTACCAAGCGGAAAGAAAATGGCGCGATTGTGAAAGCGCAAATACCCAAGGGATGGCGCGCAGGTCTTTAAAGTCTAAGTTGTCTGCGCGGCGCGCAGGGCGCGACCCCAAAATTAAATGCTCAACTAAATCAATGGGCGTGGCGTGCATAAAATATTCAGAAAAAAGCGGGTTTCGAAAAACAAGGTCTTGATAAGCAGAGTAAGCGCTATTTGAAATCTTTTCCATTCGTTCGTCCCAAACCGATTGCTGGTCCGGCTCAATTTTTGAATCGAGGCAGTTCGCCAATATTACCGCACAAGTGATTTGCTCTAAATTCCTCTCCGCAATGAGAGGGTTGGCATACTTTAGTGAAGCGACCTCCCCTTGTTCGGTGAAGCGAATGGCGTTGTCCCAGGCCGCATGCGGTTGCGCTAATAGGGTACGGAAACTTTGACCGCCGCCGCGGGCGATGCTCCCGCCTTTGCCGTGAAAGAACCGCAATTTGACGCCGTATTCCTTAGCCAGTTGTGCCATGTTCCTTTGCGCTTTGTGTAAGTGCCAGTTGGCCGCTAAATAGCCGCCGTCTTTGTTGGAGTCGGAGTAGCCAAGCATAACTTCCTGCACGTTGGCTTGGGATTTGAGATGAGACATGTAGATGGGGGTGGCCCAGAGTTCACGCAAAATGTGGCAAGAACGTTCAAGGTCTTCAATCGTTTCAAATAAGGGCACGATGTCTAGTTTTTTTATTGCGAACCGGCGTTTGGTCTCTAGAGTTTTAATGATCGGGCCAATGTTGTGCGTCATGCTCAAAATGTAGCGGGCGCACGCCTTGGAGCCAAAATTATCTTGGATCGCGCGCATGGATTTTAGCTGATCTTTAAAAGCAGGCTCGTTTTGATAAAGCACGTCCGTATGCTCCCGGTAGTCTAGTTCGGCCATGTGCGCTTGGAAGATTCTTACGGCATGGATAACGCGGTCCAATCGTCCGCTGGCGGATCTCCAGGCGCGTTGTTTTTGAAGCTTCTTTTTTACCAGGGTTAAATCGTGCAAAAGTTTTAAGGTGTAATCCGTTGGGTTCTCCTGTAAAAATTTGAGGGTGGCGTAGATTTTTTTGCGAAACCATTCGCGCGGATGAAAAGCGTCGGAAATCTTGCTCGTCTGCACTGGGTCCATTTCTTCGGAACCCAAAGAAGCTTGGGAGAGTTCTTCCACTAACTTTTTACATTCATTAATATAATGGTTGCGGATACATTCACCGTGCAAGCGCAGGGTTTCTAAACTGACTTCCGGCGTTACATAAGGGTTGCCGTCCCGGTCTCCTCCGACCCAGCTTGCGAACGTTAAAAAAAAGTTTTTACGCTTAATTTTAGGGTAGCTATCCTTCAGCAACCGATCAAAGTTTTGGTAGAAGTTAATGGAAGCTTTGAATAAAGACCGTTCAAATAAAAACAAGGTGTTCTGCACCTCATTGATTGGGTGCATGTGCTTGGCTCGAACCTCCTCGGTTTGCCAGAGGGTTTCAATGATTTCGTCCGGACGATTAAAGTTTTTTGACAAGCGCATAATGTGGTTTAACAGAGTTCGGCGCTTGGCTTCAGTAGGGTGCGCGGTTAGCACAGGTTGGATGTAAAGGTTTTTCAAACAATGCGCCAAACGGTCCGGGGAAACTTTATTGTCTTTAAGGATTTGGAACATGTCAACTAAAGATTGTTTGGGTCGGGGGTGCTGTTTAAAGTAGCGTACGCGGGCGCGCTCCTCAATTAGATTATGGATTAAAAAATAGAGAGAAAAAGCATGAGCCACCGCATAACTTTCTTCCAAATTCATTTTTGCGATTAGCTTTTGTTTGGCTTGGACGTCTTGGCGGCGGTTATTTCGGCGGACTGCTGCGGAGATATCTCGAATTTTGGTAAAGCGGCGAAAACCGATTTTTCCTATCTGCTCTTTGAGCACGGCATCTAGATGTTCCAAGACATAGGAGAGTTCTTCTTTAAAACCTGATTCTTCCGGATTGTTCATTTAGATAATTATAGCGAATAATGCATAAAAGTCGAGACTGTTCACCAATATCATGGATAATAGTCGTTTTAGTTAACAGTGCACCAGCGAACTTTTTTTTGGTTTTGAATCCAGACTCTTCTGTTAAAAGGATATCGCAGCCTAGTCCTTTGCTTTGGCCGGGCTGGTAGATTCTTTATGGTAGATGAAAACGCTTGTATTGCCCATGGGGTCTTCCGCTTTTATGCGCACTGTCCCCTCGCGAATGTTTTCTATCTTGTAGGTGTGGCTTTCTGCGTAGTCGGTTTTATCTAGCCAGATGAGTTTGTTGTTGTTTGGTTCCACCTCAATAACTTCCAGTTGGTCAATGCCAGAGCCTTGCAGACGGTCGTCCACTTCAATGTTAATGACCGTGGAACTTGATGTCCCACCGTCTGTAATGGTCCCGCCGTTTCCATCGATAATTTTAATTTGAGGCGGTAAATCATCGTTGATGTAGGCCATGTAGCGGTCCCAGGGCCAGTGGTTGCCTTGTGGTCCCTCGGGATCGTACATGGTGAGGGGAATGGATCCGCGCGGACGGGGATAATCGCTGTGCCCGCGGATATGTAAACGGTCCCGCGGGATGTTTTGGCGCAGGGTGATATTTTTAACGAGTTTGGCAGAGGCGCGCAGCATGGCTTCGGTGACGTAAGGTCTGGCCGCGTTGCCCTCGTGTTCTATTCCGATGGTGAAATT
>JAHFBY010000261.1 GCA_023249835.1 Elusimicrobiota bacterium
TCTTTATCCCGCCACTCTTAAAGCCGTTCTAACGCACTCAATAAAACATCATCCAGATCGCCAGGAATATGTCCGGGCTCATGTCCGTCAAACTAAACGCGGATCTAAAATAAAGTCTCTGGCTTGGCAAGGGTCAGGAATGCTCCGTTCTTTAAGCCATGCGAATGCTTGGATAATCCTGCGGCAAAGGGAGAAGGATTGTTCTGCCGGAAGTACGGTTAACTATCTTCCTTTTCCCCCCTGATTAGGCATCCATCGGTCATACCAAAGCATAAAGTTCAAAAGGGCCCAGATGCGGCGATGGTTGTCCCTTTTTTTTGCAAAGTGTTCGGCGAGTAAATTTTGTACGGATTGCGCTTGGAACAGGCCGGTTTTATTAATTTGATCCGGAGAAAGGCGTTCTTTAATAAAGGGTTTAAGCGGGCCGCTGATCCAGTAAGGTAGCGGGGGCGAGAAACCTTTTTTGGGGCCGTTTAAAATTTCCGGCGGTAGCCGTCCGGCCATAAGTTTGCGCAAGGTCCATTTGGTGGTGAGTCCGCGCAATTTATACTTTGCCGGAATCTCCCCCGCAAATTCAACGATGCGGTGGTCCAATAGGGGGACGCGCACTTCGAGCGAGTGCGCCATGCTCATGCGGTCGGATTTAACTAAAAATTGGTCTACGAGATAGGTGTTTTGGTCTACGTAGAGCAGTTTTTCCAGGTCAACTCCCGAACCTAATCGATTAAATTGGGTCGCAAAGCTTTCAAATCCGCTGCGGCTTTGGGTGAGCGCTAAAAATTCAGAACTGTAAAGCAGTTTTTTATCAATGTTTGTGAAAATTTCTTTCCAAGCAAAATGTGAACGTTCCGGACTTTCTTCTGCTCCGGAGGTGAACTGTTTTAGTTTGTAGTCCCAACTGATGCGGTCCCAGGAAACAGGCAGTTGATGGATTGCCTTCTTAAGCCCGGCGCGCACCGCGCGCGGAAGCTTTCGATACCATTGCGCCCAACGCGTAGCAATATAGGTGGGATAACCGGCAAAGAGTTCGTCCCCGCCCTCGCCTGACAACGCGACGGTAATTTTTTTGCGCGCAAATTCTGCTAACAGAAATGTGGGGAGCGCAGAACTGTCTGCAAAAGGTTCGTCTAAGTATTCGCTGGTTCTCAGCACCAAATCTTGGGCGTTGGGCTCGAGCACAATTTCATGGTGTTGGCAGCCGCAACGTTCAGCGATCTTTTTGGCCCCTGCTTGCTCGCTGTAGGAAGCTTCCTTAAAGTGCACTGTAAAACTTTGTAATGGTCGGGAAGTTGCTTTAGAGGCGTAATAAGCGATCGTGGCCGAATCTAGTCCGCTGGACAAGTACAAACCGTTGGGAACGTCGGAACGCAGTTCAAGTTTTAGTGCGTCTAAGAACAGTTCGTCTAGTTTCTCTCTGTAATAATCCCAGCCCATGTCTGGGGGGTTAATGTTCACTTTTCTTTCCCAATAAGGGCGCTGGACAACAGTTCCATTCTTAGCGTCGCAAATCAGATAGTGTCCTGGAGGGCACTTTTTTATTGTTTTAAATATGGAACGGGGTCCGGGCACATAGAGCAGGGAGAAGTAATCGTCCAATGCCGAGGGATCAATTTCTTTGCGGCAGTCCGGGTCTGCCAGCAGGGCCTTAAGTTCTGAGGCAAAGGCAATGGTTTTAGCGTCTGCGCGCAGGTAAAGGGGTTTAACTCCTATGCGGTCTCTGGCTAAAAGCAACTGCATTTTCTTTTCATCCCAAATCGCAATGGCAAACATCCCGTTTAAACGGGTTAAAAAATCTGCGCCGTAACTTTCGTAGGCGTGCACCAGCACTTCAGTGTCGGACTGAGTCAAAAAGGTATGCCCTGCTCGGCGCAACTCTTCCCTAAGTTCAATATAATTGTAAATTTCTCCATTAAAGACCACGCCTATGGTTCGATCTTCGTTAAATATGGGTTGGCTACCGCTGGAGAGGTCAATGACGCGCAATCTTCTCATTGCCATGCCGAAGCGATAGTCGGGCGAAAGGTAGTAACCTTCTTCATCTGGACCGCGGTGCTGTAAACAACTGTTCATGGACTCAATTAATTTTAGTTCAACGGGTTGAGAGTTAAAATTGAGTTTTCCGCAAATGCCGCACATGTTACGGGCGGGATTTTTTGGGGGTAGCGCTTGATGAGGTGAGGACAGTGTAGTTTGTGGCGGAGGTTTTAAAATCGTTGCCATTGGTTCCGGCAATCGCGGTTTTGGTAAGCGCCAGTGTTTGGCTAATGTTGTCGGCTTCTTTTAGTACTGCTGCCAGCAGCGTTTTGGCTTCTTTACGAATGAGGGCGTTGTCCTGTTTTACATTTTCCGCAATTTTAGATAAACGCATGCCAAGTTCTCTGTCTCTAACCAGGTCAGGCAAGGGGCGAGTTGATTTCTTAGAGGTGAGTATCAGCCGGACCAGTTCCATGCGGCCCAACCCTTTTTCAGTTAATTCGGTTAAGTAGTCTTCCGGCGTTTCAGTTTTTTTTGCTAAGGCGAGGACAAAAGGCGTGGACTCTTTTTTCTTTTTGTTGGGAGTTTTTATTTCCGCTTGTTCCAGGCTTGGAAATGAATAGAGTTCCGTAGCTTTTAAATTGGCAATGGATAAAAGGAAAAAAAATAAAATGAACGCAAAATTAAAAATCATAATCCAAATTCTAATATATCATAATTAGGGTTGCTCTGAAAAACTCTTTTTTGATCCTTTCCATAATCCGGGAATGAAAGCTAATATGGTATTATGAATTATTATGAGCGGGCCAATTAAAATTTTGCACTTGATCCCAAGCCTTGGCGTGGGCGGCACGGAAAAAATTGTTTTAGAGCTTTGTCGCCGGTTGGATAAAGATCAGTTTTTTAATCACGTAGTCGCTTTAAAAGGGGGCGGCCCAACCCAGGTAGAATTGGAAAAATTAGGAATAAAAGTAACGCTTTTAAATTGGTCAAACCAATTTTTTCCGGCGCTGTTTGATTTTCCCAGGGTGTACACCGGCTTAAAGCGACAGATGCATGTCTATGCGCCGGATATTGTGCATACCTGGCTCACGCGCGCAAACGTTCCGGGCCGTTTGGCAGCGCGCAGTTTGGGTATTACCGCGGTTATTTCAAGCCTTCGAGTTATGGAAGTGGAAAAAAAATACCATTTATGGGCGGAGTCTTTGACCCGGAGGTGGTGCCGTCTTTATACCGTTAACTGCAGTGTTTTAAAAGATTTTGCGCAAAGTGAGATCGGTTTAAACTCTGAACGCGTACTCTATATACCCAATGGCATTGAACCCCAAACGATGCAGGCAAATGCGGATCAAGTGGAGTCTATCCGCAGACAGTGGTCGCACGAAGGCGAAATTCTAATCGGAGCTTTAGGCCGATTGCATCCGCAAAAGGGAATGGACTTATTTATTAAAGCGGCGGCCCAAGTTTTACGGCAAGCGCCGCAGTGTCGCTTTTTGATCGGCGGTGAAGGCGGACAAAAGGAAAGCTTAAAAATTCTGGCGCAGAGTTTGGGCATGAATCATAAAATTGGATTTTGCGGGTTAGTTCGACATTCAATGGATTGGATTGCCGCTCTGGACATTTTTGCGTTGTTCAGCCGTTGGGAAGGGATGCCAAACGCGGTGATGGAAGCGATGTTGTTAAAGAAGCCGGTGGTGGCTAGTTTAGTGGGTGGAAACCCCGACCTTATTCGGCAAGGGATAGAGGGTCAGCTCATAACCTCAGGCGATGTGCCCGCGTTTGCCCAAGCGCTGCTAAAATATGTGCGCGAACCAAACTTAGCGCAAACGCACGGGTTGTCTGCTTATGATCGAATCACTAAGGAATTTAGCATGGACCGCATGGTCCAAAGCTATCAGGAACTTTATTTAAAATATGGCTAAAACTAAGTCAAT
>JAHFBY010000262.1 GCA_023249835.1 Elusimicrobiota bacterium
TTGTGCTGGACTTGCCGGCGCTATCGGTAGCTTTAGCGTAAATGCTGATGCTGCCGTTAGTGATGAGCGAAGTGTTTAGCGAATAGCTCCAATTGCCGGTCCCTTTGGCGCTGTTATAGATCACGCCGTCAGTGCTGATCTTCACGCTTGAAAGCGAAACGTCGTCTGAGGCAGTACCGCTCACCGTGACGGTTCCAGAAACGCTCGACCCCGAGGTTGGAGTCTGAATCTTCAGAGTTGGCGAGCTTGTATCGTTGCTCACCGTAACGGTAACCGATTTTGTAGTTTTATTGCCCATAGTGTCCACTGCACGCGCATTAATCACCAATGAACCATCAGTAATCTTTTTCGTGTTAAGCACATAGCTCCAATTAGTAGTGCCGGAAGCGTCAAAATACTCTACGCCATTCGTGCTCACTTGCACTTTGGATAAACTCATATTATCGTAAGCCGTACCGCTAATTGTTATTACTCCGCTAACAACCGATCTGCCGGTAGGTGAGGAAATACTAATTTGCGGCGGACTGACATCAATTACTGCGGTTAAGGTTATGGATACAACTTTTTTATTGCCCGAAGAATCGGTTGCCTTTGCATAAACCTTGAACTGTCCATCTATGGTTGTTGCATTTAAGGAATAAGTCCAGTTTGATGTCCCGCTGGCGTTAAAATAGACCACCCCGTCCGTGCTCACCTGCACTTTGGAAACGGATACGTTATCAGACGCAGTGCCCGACACTGTAAAGGTTCCACTAACCGATGAACCGCTTTGGGGAGAGGTAATGGCAACTTTAGGATCGGTACTATCTGCATTGGCTGCGCTATAACCGGCTGCACAATAAAGGAACGGCAACAATAAAATAGACTTTAATAAATTAAATTTAATGATTTTCATTTGCCGAACCTCCAGTTTAAGTCAATATGATGGGTTCCACCCAACTCGCCAATAGACACAAAAGCATAATTGAGTTTGATGCTTTGCATTAACGAAAATCCCACCCCAGTAGCAAATCCCCCTGAATTCCCAATGACCGAACCGGTTTCCCCACTGTTTCTTCCACTTTTTGCCAAGGAGGATAAATAGCCCATCCGCAACGAGGCCAAAGATCCCATATTTAACTCCCCGCCTAAAGACATTTGCGACTTTTGCGTGAAAAGCTCAGTGCGCGAATCCGCAGTTAATGTCACTAGCCCCCAAGCCTGATGCGCTAAACCTATTGAAAATTGCGAGGGCAAAGAAACTTCGCTGCCAGAATAATTTAAGGATGGTCCAACGTTAAAGAAACCAACAGCAACTTGGGTTCGATCGGACCACCGGTAGTTTCCTGAAAAATCAACGGCAAAACCAAGGGCTGAATGGCTTTCGATGTTGGAACTAATTCCCTTTATATTAGCGCCCACCGACACTTTGGGACTAACCCTTAATGCATAAGCCATAGCGGCAAAACGATCGGCTGCGCTAAAATCGTTTAACTTTTCCCTATTTTCACCGCGCCCCTCAAAAGTGCCTTTGGTGTAACTTCCCAAAGAAACGCCTAGTCCAGATTTCCCATTCTTTAAGGAATGAGTGTAGGCAAGATAATTATAGGCGGCGTTTTCAATATGTTGTGTGCGGTAAATATAGATATCTTGCGATTTTAATTCCGCTATGGAAGCAGGGTTCCATGCGGTTGCGCTGGCATCCTTAGACTGCGCCATATAGGCGCTGCCCATGGCTTGAGCGTGAGCGCCAACTCCAAGTTTAAGGAAGGGAAGTCCTGTGGTGCTTGCAAAAATTGAGTATTGGCCGTGTAAAAACAGCAGCGATGCCAAGATGGCAATGCGATAGTAAGACATTTATCATTTCCTCCCGTTATGGTGGTTCTCAGATTGGTAAAACTTTTAATTGTATTAGGGGGGGGGGATATTATTTTAAACTATCTTAGACAAAGCAGAATACAATGGAATTTATTGTACCATATAAAAAAAATTAATTTTAAATTTTTTTATATTATTTTCTGTCAATTATACTAATTATTTTAATTAACAAATTTAATGGATAGGAGGCAAGTTTTATGCAGGGGTATACGTCAAAAATTATTTCTTGCGCAGCAGGTGGTAAATGCGGGCTAAGCAATGGTTTAAAATTATACATTAATGACCGAATGCTTTTTTAAAAAACCTCTCCAAACAGGACTATTTTTAACTTCAATGTGAATTCTTTCTACCACGTCTTCCATCGGAAGTTTCGCATATTTTTTTTCTAATTTTCTTTTTTGCTTTCGCATAAATTCTACGGCTTTAAACTCCTTCATCTAAAACCTCCTTTGGCGAACGGATATCCAGCATTGAATATCCTTCTTTGATGTTAACGCTATTATAAGCATGAATTCTTTTAATATTAACAATATGCTTAAAATTCCAACTAACCAAGACATCCAAATGGTTTATTGTTGCCACCGCAATGTGTAGAGCATCTCGATAAGAATGATCCGGTACAGCGCCAGACGAAATATATAGTTTGGCAAGTCGCGCCACTTCATTGGTTTCCCTTAGAACCTCCACCGTATGTTCAGTTAATCCTTCCAGAACTTTCCTGACTTCATTCGGAGCGTCTTCGAGCTCTTGTAAAACAACCTCAGAAACTATTGGGATCATTTCTCCTCTGATAAAGAGACTAAACAAAGCCTTAGAATCTTTCGCAAACTCCGTATCTAGACACCCGCCAATGACGGAGGTGTCAATATAAACGCGCAATTTGTGCATCCTTGCTCCAATTGGTTAAATATTATCCCAAGCTTTATTTTAACCCTAATCCAAAAATAAATCAACACGCGTTTGCTTGCTTAATCAAAGGAGTCAAAAATTATTTTTTGCGCAGCAGGCGGTAAATGCGGGCTAAAAGTTCTGATCGGGAAACGGGTTTAACTACGTAATCATCTGCGCCCAATTCAAATCCTTTAACAATGTCGCTATCGCAATTTTTCGACGTTATCATCACTACCGGAGCATGCGCGTAATAGGGGTTTTTACGTAGACTCATTAAAACTTCAAACCCGCTTTGGCCGGGCAAAATCGTATCCAACAATATCAAAGACACGGGTTCGGGGTTAGGGTGAGAAAAAATTGAGCTCCCATCGCAAAAATGGAGCACGTCAAAACCCGCGGAAATCAAACGGTCTTTCATCAGTTCGGAAAGTTCGGGATCATTTTCCAACAGCAATATTTTCTGCCTGGCTTGGCCTGAAGAGTTCAGAGCCGAACAAATTTGGTTGCGTCCGCTGCTTTTGGCGATGTAGAGATAATGATCGGCTTGGGTAACGGCTTGCTCAAGAAGAGACTCCACTGCCACGGTGGCCACGCCGGCAGAAAAAGTGACGCAAAACGTTTCCATGCCATCGAATGAAAATGTTTCTTTTCGTAAACAATCCAGCGCTTTTTCCAATGCGCGCACAGCCTCTTTTTCCGAAGTGTTGGGAAAAAGAACAACGAACTCTTCCCCCCCCCAACGCGCAACAATGTCGGAACTGCGCAAAGACTGGGTCAGTATTTTTGCGCTGCGGCACAACACCTGATCGCCTGCCGAATGTCCGCGAGTGTCGTTGACTGATTTAAAATGATCCAAATCGATCATGGCGATGGCTAAGGGCATATGCATGCGTTTGGCTAAAGAACGCAGTTGGTTGTAAGCAGACCTAAAACCCACGCGGTTTAAGAGCGCGGTTAAAGCGTCCCGTTCGGATTGTTGGCGGTACTCTGAACTGCGGCGCAAGCGAATGGACACTGCGGTGGCCAAAGCTTCCAGATCAAAAGGCTTGGCAAAATAATCATCCGCGCCCAAGGCGAAACATTCCGATTTTACCGCGGGCTCTCCTTTACTGGTTATAATAATAATAGGCACGGTCGCTGTGCGGGCT
>JAHFBY010000263.1 GCA_023249835.1 Elusimicrobiota bacterium
ACTTGCCAAAATTTCCGGGAAACTGAAGGGAAATATTTCTACGCTGAGCGATCTTCCGCGCATGGCCGAGGCAATTTCTCGGCTTAGCAGAGTGGCCGAAGATCCGCTGAGAAAAACCTTATGTCCGGCGCGCAGTAGGCGGTCCACGAAATATTCCCACCCTTTAATAACCTGCGGTTCATCCAGAAAAAAATACAGGGCGCGGTTCGCAGCGGCCTCCGGATGCAGTTCATAGTGAGCGTCAATCATCTCTCCCAGTTGGTCCGCTTTTAGGCCGAAAAGGCGTTCATCAAAAAAATTAACGTGCACTAGCCGTTCTGAGGGGATTCGTTTCAAGGATAATAGGTCGTCCCATATTTGTCGCAAGAAAGTGGTTTTTCCGGCGCGCCGGATCCCAATAACGGCCAATGCTTTATGGGGCAGGGACCTAATATCAAGGTTCCGCCGGAAATAGGTTGCGGGGGCGGCAAATTCATTTTCCAACAGGACGTCTCTAAAAATTGATTTCATAGTGGATAATAATATTTACCATTTATTTAAAAATTTAGCAAATAATATTTACCAGTTTTATAAACCTTCTTTCTGAACTAGCGCCTTCCATCAGGGAGTCACTTTTTGCGCTAACGCTCTTTTGGCGATGCGGGTGATGTAAAGGGTCACGGCAACGGTGGCCATAAACCCAACGATGCGCAGGGCCCATTGCGCGGGCCCGGCAGCGCCGCGGGCAACCTCACCAGCCAAGGAGCCGATGTAGACGAACATCACGGTACCCGGCATCATCCCCATCCATGAGGCCAATACATAGTCGCGTAAGGAAACTTTAGTTACCCCATAAGCATAGTTAAGCAGGTTAAAAGGAAAAATTGGCGATAACCGGGTCAACCCTACGATTTTCCAGCCCTCTTTAGCAACGGCGTCATCCACAGCTTTAAATTTAAGGTTGCTGGAAATTTTGGATTCCACTCCCTTGCGCGCAAGGTAACGTCCGATCAAAAAGGCGCAAGTTGCTCCCAGCGTGGAGGCTATGGAAACGATAAGCGAACCTTTAACCACACCAAAAATAGCGCCTGCGCCCAGGGTTAATACTGATCCGGGAAGAAATAAAACGCAAGCGGCAATATAGATTAAAATAAAGGCAAGGATTCCTTCTGTGCCCAGACTGCGGATCCAGTCTAAGGCGTCTTTAAGCGCGGCTTGCGCGTTAAATATTTTGGCAGCTACCAACAGCAATGTGGTTGCCAGTAACAGTAAAGCAAGTTTTCTTTTTGAACGCGGTTTATTTTCGATAGAGTCCATTAGCGCATGACCAATCAATAATTTACAAAATTATAACTTTTTTTGTTCCCGGCTTGCTCGATTGAATGGATGAGGATTTTTAAATTTGCATTTAAGTTGACGAATATTTAAAATAACGAGAGTGCGTAAATTTTGGCGCTGGGCATACGTCCTGAAGAGAATTAGGAGGAACCATGAAGCGTTATCAAATATTAGTATTTGGGGTTATGGCAGTTTTAGGAGCGGCATTTTTTAATGTCTTGCCGGTATCTGCGGAAGAAGCGGTGAAAAAAGGAGGGGATATCGGCAAAGCGGTTAAAGAGTTTACGGTTGTGGCGGTGGACTATAAGGGCACCAAGTTCTGGATTCCTTCCACCCTTATCGTTAGTAAAGGAGACAAAGTTAAAATAAATCTTATCAATAAAGTGGACACGGGCGCCAACACTCATGGCTATGCGATTGATGCTTTTAATATCAAGGAACTAGTGCAATTTGATAAACCGTCCAGCGTGGATTTTTTTGCCGATAAGGTTGGAGTGTTCACTATTTATTGTCACCAGCATCCCGCTCATATCGGCGGTCAGTTGCTGGTATTGGAAAATAAATAACTTTCAGGATTTTTTAGCCAGGTTAACAGCAAGTTTTACATTTCTGTTGGCGCGTTGGTAATATTTTGCCGCTTTAATTCTTGGTAAACCACTAATCTCTTGGACTAGGCGAATGCCCCTGTCTACGAGCTTTTTTGATTTGGGCTGCAAATCCACCATACGGTTCCCATCAACCTTACCCAACCGCACCATGGTTACGGTCGTGAGGATGTTAAGGGCCATTTTGGTTACAGTGCCTGCTTTGAGCCGAGTGGAACCGGAAATTATTTCCGGGCGCACGTCCAAGGCAATCACGGTCGAGGCTGTTTGGGCTAAAATTTTTTGTTTGTTGCAAGTTATCAGAATTGTACCGGCTTTTTTTTTGCGCGCTGCGGCTAGCCCTCCTTGTACAAACGGCGTTACTCCGCTGGCGGCGACGCCAATTAATAAATCAATTGCGCGCAGTTTTTTTTCGATTAAAATGCGGGCTTTTTCTTTATTGTCTTCCGCTCCTTCTTGTGAACGAAAAACCGCTATATTGCCCCCAGCCATAATGGCCCTAACCAGTAAAGGGGAGGTCCCAAATGTTGGCGGCATTTCCGCGGCTTCAATCACGCCTAAGCGTCCGCTCGTGCCTGCGCCGATAAAATAAATCCGACCCCCGGTACTAAGAGTTTGAGTCATTTGCCCAATAGCTTTTTCAATCTGAGCTTTTTGTCGATCAATGGCGCTGATCGCCGCTAAATTATCTTGATTCATTAAAGCAATAATTTCCCGCGTGCTCATCAATTTTAAGTTTCGAGCTTTAGGGTGGTGCTGTTCAGTGGGAAGTTTCGCGTAATCAATCATGCGGTTGTTTGCGGTTTCTCACCAAAAATCCAACCCACGGTAAAGGTGGTCATGGTTCCGATTAAGAGAACCCAGGTCCAACCAATGGGGAAAATTTTGGTTTCAGAAAGGATCAAAATCGCAAGCATTACCAAAGCGGTTAAACTCATGGACAAGACGTTCACCCGATTGGCTTTGACTTTGGTCAATAGCCCCAGGAGGAACACTCCCAGTAAGGAGCCGTAGGTGACCCCGCCGATTTTAAAGGCGAGCCATAAAATTTTATTGAAATGGCTGAAAAAGTAAGCGATCAAAGCGAGTATCACGCCAAAGCCGATAACGCTTAAGCGGGAAACCCAAAGGTAATGTTTCTCGTCCGCATCTTTGTTGATTAAGGGCCGGTAAATGTCCGTGACAAAGGATGAGGTGAGCGAGCCCAAAGGTGAATCAATGCTGGCCATGACGATTGCTGAAAGCAAAAGCCCGCGCATAACCGCAGGCATAACGTTGGATATAAAATGGGGAAAAATTTCGTCTAAATTTTTGGGGACAATGGCTTGGGCATGGGTTTGGTAATAGGCGTACAAACAAGCGCCAATGCTTAAGTAAATCATTAGAACTACGAAGCTTCCCAAGGTGGTAAGGATCATGGTTTTTTGGCTCTTCGCTCGGGTTTCTACCGTTAACATGCGCTGCATCAGCTCTTGGTCTGTGCCATAGGCAGCCATGGATCCAAAAAATCCGTTTAAGACCGCGATCCAAACAATGTTGGGCGAGCTGAAAAACTGTTTCCAATAATCGATTGCGTTGTTGGCTGCCCAATTGGGTCCCCAATTAATAACTTGAAGTTTACCGGCGCTACCGGCCACTTCTAGGACCATCGGTAAGCCGCCATCTACCAAGGAGACGATGTAATAAATAGAAATAGCCCCGCCAATGATGAACGTTAAGGCTTGAATGACGTTGGTCCAGACAATGGCTTGGATCCCTCCTAAGGCGATGTAGACAATGCTGATACCTGAAAATAACAATACGGCGGGAATGATGTGCCAGCCCAAAAGTATGCTCACCGCCAAGCAGGCGGCCATCAACCGCACGCCGGAGGCCAAAAGCCGCGTAATAAAGAAAAGAACTGATCCCGCATATTGTGTCTCCGGGCCAAAGCGGTATTTTAAATATTCGTAAATCGAAGTGCAA
>JAHFBY010000264.1 GCA_023249835.1 Elusimicrobiota bacterium
AGGCTGGTGGACAATCCGTTCACATAAACTTCTTCGGTAAGGTATCCTTCCGGCTCTAAAAAACTTGGTGGCGCTGGTGGTGGGGGAATTTAACCACTTTGTCTTCTACGCTCGGACAATAGCGCGGTCCGATGGATTTAATTTTTCCGGCGTAGAGCGGGGAACGGTCTAAGTTTTCGCGAATCACTTGGTGCGTGAGTTCGTTGGTGAACGTGAGGTGGCAAGGCATTTGTCGCTGAGTAATTTTTTCAGTAAAGTGGGAAAATGGGGTTGGCGGATCGTCGCCCGGCTGTGCTTCGCATTTAGAGTAATCAATGGTGCGGCTGTTGATTCGCATTGGGGTGCCGGTTTTCATGCGGCCCACTTCAAAGCCAAGGTCGCGCAAACAGTCGGAAAAGTGTGCTGCGCGCCCGTCGCCTGAACGCCCGCCTGGAAAGTGGTTCATGCCGTAATGTAGGAGCCCTTTGAGAAAAGTTCCGGTGGTAACGATCACGGCTTGGGCGCTATATTCAGTGCCGGACTTGGTTACCACTCCCACTTCGCGGCATTCGTCCGTGACCAAGGAGACGGCTTCCCCTTGCTTAATGTCCAAGTTAGTTTGGTTTTCCAAAGTATGCTTCATAGTGAACTGATAAAGTTTTTTATCGCATTGCGCGCGCGGTGACTGCACGGCCGGCCCTTTGGATCGGTTTAAGATGCGAAACTGTAGTCCTGCTTTATCCGTGTTTTTGGCCATCTCTCCGCCCAGCGCGTCCACTTCTCGTACGATCTGTCCTTTGGCGAGTCCGCCGATAGATGGGTTGCAGGACATTTGGCCGATGCTGTCTAGGTTCATGGTTAAAAGCAAGGTCTTTAGCCCCATGCGGCTTGTGGCCAGAGAAGCTTCGCAGCCAGAGTGTCCAGCGCCAATGACAATGACGTCGTATGTTTTTTGATAGGGAAAGCGGGTCTGCATAATTTCTATATTATATCAAAACGTATTGCGCAAGTAGTGCAATATCCGTGTTTAAATCAAGGCTCCGCTCCATAGCTCGTCCAGGAAATCTTTCCAGGGATATATCCAGATCCCATCGGTTTTTCTGATCCTGGTATCTAAAGAAACCACGATCGCTCGCTTTACCTTATATTCTTCCTGAAAAGCGCGCAGCCCTTTCAAATGCCGGCCTTGCGTTTCATGCGCGCCTTTGACTTCGATGGCCAGCTCATGGTCTCCTAAAATAAAATCAACTTCTAATTGAGAGGCGGTCCTCCAATAGGAAATCGAATAGTCTTTCCCGCAATAGTGGCGGTGGGCAAAAATCTCTTGGCAAATAAAGTGTTCAAAAGCTTTTCCAAAAGCTTCGCTGCGGTCAACAATTGTTCCGCGTTTCAAGAGATAATTCGCCAGGCCCACATCAAAGAAATAAAATTTTGGAGCCAAGATCACCCTCCGCTTTGGACGCTTTTGAAACGAGGGGACGAACCTGCCGATTAAGGTGTCTTCTAAAATTTGAAAATACTCTTTCACCGTCGGCGCGCTAACGCCGCATTCGGAGGCTATATTATTGTAATTGACGATCTCGCCGTTGCTGAATGCGCTCGCCTCCATAAAGCGTCCGAACGCAGGGATGTTGCGGGTGAGAGCTTCCGCCATGATTTCTTCCTTTAAATAGTCCCCAACGTAAGATTTTATAAGTCTCTCTGGGCTTTCGTGAGCGTAGTGCCGAGGAAGAAGCCCCGAATTCAGCGCATGCATCAAATTGAAATCGGGAATTTCTTTATAGACTAAAGGATAAAGTTCGTAGCGAATAGCGCGACCCCCTAAAAGGTTTCCATGCCCGCGTTTTAACTTGCGGGCGCTGGATCCGCAGAGAATGAATTGTAAATTGTGATTGACGATCAACCACTGAATCTCATCCAATAAAATCGGAACTTTTTGCACTTCATCAACGATAATTGGTAACCCTTTATGCTTGAGGCCAGACAAGAGTTCATCGCGAAAGATTTTGGGGCGGCGGTTCAAACGCTCGAACTCATCGGAAAGAAGAAGATCATAATAGGGAGAGTCTGGAAAAAGAGACCGGAGCAGAGTGCTCTTGCCGGTTTGCCTGGCGCCCCATAAAAAACAACTTTCTTTGCCTAAACCGACAAATTCTTGCAGCCGTCTATACATGATAATATAAAGTATACTTTATATTATCATGACAATCCAAGGCGATTTTTGCAGAGTTTTAATCACGGGAACAACACCCTAAAATTAGATGCTGCGGTGGCGGTTAGGCCAGATATATTTGTGTAGTTGAAGGTTGAATTGTAGGTGTGGATATTTTAGGGACAGCGCCCAATCCGCGAGCGCTTGCGGGTTAGAGCCAAAGACCGGTTGAATCGAGACTGGGACTTGGCGGTCGGATATTTTTTTAATGGTTTGCAGGATCTCTTTTTTTTCTTGAGTGGAACCAGTGCTGACGAATTTTAACAGATCGCGGTCCGGGCGCAGGCGCGGGAGGTTGGCAGCAACCATTTTCTTATGCATAGCGCTCGCGCTCAATTTCCAGTCCATGATCACGCAGCTGTTGGCGGTTTGCGCGTCCCCAATCGCGATCGATCCGCCGGTTTCGATATCAAAAGTAAGTTGTGGGAACTCTTGCATGAGCCCTAAACATTCTTGCGGGTAGAGCAAGGGTTCCCCGCCGGTTAGGCAAACGTAACGTGCCCGGCTTCGCCGCAGAGATTGGGCAACAGCAGCGAACGAAACCTCTTTGCCCGGACCAAAAGTATATCCTGAGTCGCACCATGCGCAGCGCAAATTGCAGCGCGCAAAGCGGATGAAGTAGGAAGGTTTTCCAGCGTGCAGCCCTTCTCCTTGAATAGAGAGATAATGTTCGATCAGGCGCATAATATATAATTTTACAAATTTTGGAATGTAGATATTGATCTTGATAAAATATAAAATAATCATATTGACGTTTTAATAAATAGGTAAAGGCTTTATAAATGGCAGAAAATTTATTAGCAGACATTCGTGTTCATCGGCTCGATATTTTACAAGCCGCAGATCGTTTTGGGGTACGAAACCTTAGGGTTTTTGGGTCAGTTGCGCGGGGAGAAGATAAACAGAATAGTGATATTGATTTTGTCGCGAATTTTGATGCCAAGACTTTCGATTCCTATATGGGATTTAAATTATATTTGGAAGACTTGCTTCATCGTCGTGTTGACTTGGTGATGGAAACAGCGATTAAACCGCGTTTGCGCGATAAAATTTTAGGGAGCGCAATTAATGTCTAGGGATGTAACTATTCAGGTTAGTCATTCCCCGCTAGGGGAATCTAGTGTCTTTATCACCTGAAAAAGTCGCTGGATTGCCCTAGCGGGCAATGACGATACACAACGGACGTAACAAATACCTGTGTACCTGAGTAGTTACGAAAATCATTAGAAGAATAGGAAAATCGTTTTTCTCTCTAAGTTTTAATTCTCGTTGTTTCCCGCTTAGTATTTAATTTATGCCTATCGACGACCTAACTCATTTAGTCAAACAAATTAGCTATGAGATGGGTTTTGATCATGTTTCGATCAGCGTTGCTGTTCCGGCGGAAAAGGACCGAGAGCGTTATCAGGAATGGTGCAGGGAAGGGCATGCCGCGGACTTGGCCTATATGGTGCGCGAGTATCCCCGGCGTTGGGTGCCGCAGGATTTGATGCCGAATGCTAAAACCATTGTCACTTTTGGGGTCTCTTTTTTTTCCAAAGCAGCGCAGTTGCCCGCTAAGAGCGGTTATGGGCGAGTGGCGCGCTACGCTTGGGGAAAAGACTATCACGTTATCCTTAAAAATAAACTTTCTGAATGGGTGGAGAAAGTTAAAGCTGTTGCAGATATTCCTGTTGACGCCAAAGTCCTGGT
>JAHFBY010000265.1 GCA_023249835.1 Elusimicrobiota bacterium
TGAGCAGTTCCATCGCTTCAATTGAGCTAAGCGAAGAAAGGATTTTGCGCAACACCCATATTTTATTTAGTTCGTCCTCTTCTAACAAGAGTTCCTCTTTCCTGGTACCCGAACGGTTAATATCAATCGCGGGGAACACCCGGCGTTCAGCCAACTTACGGTCCAAATAGACTTCCATATTGCCCGTGCCCTTAAACTCTTCAAAAATGACGTCGTCCATTCGGCTGCCGGTTTCAACCAAAGCCGTGGCCATAATAGTAAGGCTTCCCCCCTCTTCAATGTTTCTCGCCGCTCCAAAAAATCGTTTAGGGCGCTGCAAAGCATTGGAATCTAGTCCTCCAGAAAGCACGCGTCCGCTGGAAGGCGTGTTGGTGTTGTAGGCGCGGGCCAGACGCGTGATCGAGTCCAACAATATTACCACATCTTTCCCATGCTCCACATACCTCTTTGCTTTTTCAATAACCATTTCCGCCACTTGGATATGCCGGTCTGCCGGCTCGTCAAAAGTGGACGAGATCACTTCACCCTTGACGGAACGCTGCATATCGGTCACCTCTTCCGGCCGCTCATCAATGAGTAAAACAATCAGAACAACGTTGGGACAATTAGTGGTGATGGCATTTGCGATCTTCTGCAAAAAAATAGTTTTGCCGGTGCGCGGGGGCGCGACGATTAAACCTCTTTGACCCATACCCAAGGGGGACACCAAATCCATAACCCGCATGTTGATCTCCGACTTGATTGTTTCTAGCGGGATTCGTTTATGCGGATAAAGCGGAGTTAAATTGTCAAACAGCGCCCGCTGGCGAATATTGTCCAAACTTTCGCCATTGATGCTTTTAACTTGCAACAGGGCAAAAAACCGTTCCCCTTCTTTGGGCGGACGGACTTCTCCGGCCACGGTATCGCCCTTGCGCATAGCAAATTTTTTAATCTGGGACGGCGAAATATAAATATCGTCAGGACCGGGAAGATAGTTGTAATCCGGCGAACGCAAGAAACCAAACCCGTCCGGCAGTATCTCCAAGACCCCTTCGTCATAGATATGGCCTTCGGTTTTGGACGCCTGGGCTTCCAAAATTTTGGCAATAAGTTCTTGTTTGCGCAAACCAGTGATCGGATCGATCTTAAGATCCATCGCAATTTTGGTCAACTCCGGAAGTTTTAATTTAGTCAATTCAGTCACGTTGGTGGACTCAGTCATGGTCTTGTTGTCTCCTTCATTTATTATCATAAAATATTTTATCTATATTGACCTTAGAAAATTAATCTTTTCCCGATTGTCTCGAACGTACAGGGGGCCCAAAAAAAATTTGTTGTTAATTAATATATATCTGATTTTACGGATCTTACGAGGTCTAATTTGAAGTTCTCTAAAACCAACGGTTGTGAAACCGGTCCAAGTATTGTGCCAATTTCATTTTTTTTTGTCAAGCATTATTTTTTAATTGTCTAAATAACGCGCGCGCCTGCTTTAGCGTGGAAGCGGCGCTGCCGCTGTTATTTATAATATAGTGGGCCATTTTCTTTTTGCGGGAAAGAGGCCATTGCGCAGCAATTCGCTGCCGGGCCTCTTTAAGGTTTAATTGATTCCGTTTTTTAAGCCGCGCTATACGCACCTTTTGGTTTGCCCATACCAGCACCACCTTGTCCACCAGCCGCTCTAAGTTGGCCTCGTGCAGCAAAGGGATATCAACGACCACTAGGCCCGGACCGGACTCTTTAATTCTTTTTGTAATTTCGGCGATAATGATCGGATGTAGCGCACTTTCAAGCGCCGCCCTCATCCTTTTATCTGAAAAAATTATTTTTCCTAAAATGCCGCGGTTTAAGGTGCGGTCAGGATTTAAAACCCGCTCACCAAACGCGCGCACGACTTTTTTTAGCCCATTTGTTCCGGGCAAAACCACTTCTCTGCTAATTAGATCGCAATCCACGCCAATCGCCCCCAGCTTTAGCCACTCTCTAAAGACCAAGCTTTTTCCGCTGGCAATGCCGCCGGTTAAACCAACCGTTATCTTTGACATTTTCGGCAAAAGTAAACGCTGCGCCCGCAAAGGATGCGCCGAACTATTAAAGTTTTGCATTTCCGGCAAGGGTCGCCTTCCCAATCATATACCCAAGAATGGTTTTGCATTGCGCCCCGTTTTCCAAAGGTGTCTACATAGTTGCTCATGGAGTAGCCGCGGGAGGCAATGGACTGATCTAAAACTTTTTGGATGTTCGCGCACAACGCGGAGGCCTCTTTACCTGAAATAGAATTTCCACAACGCTCCGGGCGAATGCCGGAATGGAAAAGCGCTTCGTTGGCATAAATATTGCCTAAACCAGCTATGATCCTCTGGTTCAATAGCAGCGAATGTATGCTTGCGCTCCGAAACTTTAACTTACTTCTAAGATGTTCCGGACTTAACCCGCCGTTTAAAGGCTCTGGCCCGAGCTTGGCAAGAGGTTCGAAAAGTCTCCAATTTTGAGCGTACGCCACTTCTCCGAAACGCCTTTGATCTTGAAAAACTAAAACTAAATTCGGCGCGCCCGTCAAAACCAGCCTGAGCCTAGCTTTGAACTGTTCTGGATCAACTAAAAGTTGCCCGGTCATACGCAAATGCAAAATGAGCGCGCCCTCTTGCTTAAATTCAAATATTAAATACTTCCCAAAGCGCAGAACATGAAGGATAGTTTTACCTTTAAGGTCGCGGACAAATCCATTTAAAGAAATATCTTTGGGCGCTTTACTCCCACGCTTATAACCCGTAAAGATGGCGGGGTCAGGCACTTCAACCTCAGCAATAGACCGGCCGACAATGCGCGCGGCCAAATCGCGGCGAATAGTTTCAACTTCCGGCAGTTCAGGCATCCTTATTTATTTCGAGACGAGTACTTGCGCATGGTTTGACGCTCTTGATCGGTAAGGCTGTCCGCGCCTTGTGCCAGCACTTTTTGCAGGATGCGGTCCACCTCTTTTACTAAAGTTTCATCCGGGTCAGAGGAATCTTCCACCACGTCAAAACGGTTTTTGCGGACAATAAACAGGGATATGAATTTATGGATAAGGTTTTCGCAGAAGGAACGAAATTCATAGGACTTTAAATAAGCGTATCCGGTGACCAATCCCCCCAAATGAGCAAACGCGCTGATCGCTCCGCTAGCGCCGCGCAATCCGGTAAAGAATTCCAAGACACCTAAAAAAATCACAAAATGTTTCGAACGCATTGGAATAATCCCATAAAGGTAAATTGTCACCTCCGGATAAAGCATCGCAAATCCCGCTAAAATACCATAGATGGCTCCGCTGGCGCCAATGACCGCGATCGTTGAAAGCGGGGTAAATACCATATTAAACAACCCAGCCCCAACGCCGCACAAAAAATAATATTTAACAAACTCTTTGGCGCCCCATACGTTTTCCAACTCTTTGCCGAACATCCATAAAATGAACATATTAATAAGGTAATGAAAAAAACCACCATGTAAAAAAAGGTAGGTTGCCAACCGCCAAACTTGAAAGCCGAGGAGCGCTTTTACCGGGATTAACCCGAAATAGGCTTCCAGAGTCCCCGGCAGGACCCACTGCGCGAAAAATACGGCGGTATGCGTTAAAACCAAAGCTTTAACAGCTCCGCGAAATGAAGAAAGTGAAAAAGGCGCGTAATCCATAATAAACTAAGCCTCAACAAAAGAGACGAGCTTGTCCATCTCTTTCCAGTTTTTTCCCCATTTCAAATCAATTAAAATGGGCACTGTAAGTTTAACCGCGTTTTCCATTTCCCGCTTGACTAATCGGGCGGCAGGATCCAACTCCGGTTCCGGCAACTCAAAGAGCAGATCGTCATGCACTTGTAAAAGCATCTTCATACCGGAAAATCTCTGTTCCTTTAATTTC
>JAHFBY010000266.1 GCA_023249835.1 Elusimicrobiota bacterium
AGCGGGTTACGATAACAAGTTCAGGAAAACTAACCGTGGGAAAAAACTCTCTGGGAAGCAAAGCCAGGGCAATGAGTCCCAGTAGGACCACGGTGGCGTACACCATGACCGTAGTCACCGGACGCATGACCACCAATCGAATAAAGTTCATAAGGTTTAGGGATTTTCCCCGTTATTGCCGTATTCGCAAAGCGCCAAAAACTTCCTATTTAGTTAAAAAAACCTGAATTTTAGATTTAGCGCGCAACGCTTGAATGTATTTAGGGAATTCTTGTTTAAATTTTTCTCGGGAAATAAGCTGACCAATGTTTTTTTGCATTTCCTCGTCAAAGACGGCAGTTTTTGCCGGGATTAGGCTCGTAACTTTTAGCACGTGAAAACCCAGCCCGGTTTTAATGATCGCGGACTCTCCCCTATTTAACGAAAACGCTGTTTTTTCAATTTCAGGAATCAGTATTCCCGGCGCAAAAGAACCTAAGTCGCCCCCCTTTTCTCTAGATCCCGCGTCCAAAGATTTGGCTTTAGCCATCAAACCAAAATCCGCGCCGACCTTAACGGCCAAGAAAATGTCGTTGGCTTCCTGTTCGGTGTTCACTAATATCTGGCTTAAACCAACTTGAGGAGGAGTCGCCAAACTGTCTTTATTTTGCTCAAAATAAGATTTTATCTCTTCTTTACTCACCCCTATCTTATCCGCAATGAGCGCTTGTTTATAGAGTTCCTGCCGGATCTGGTTTTTAATTTCATCTTCGGTCAACCCTGAATTTTGGAGCTGCCCCAAGAATTGTTTTTCATCTGGAAATTCCTTTTTTATCTGGTTATAACGTTCCCCAACCTTAGGCTCGAATATTTTTGATAAAGCCGCCTCAGTTTTTACTTTTTTCTTCCTCTTGCCCCCTTTTACCGGCTCTTCAGTTTCAAATTCAACAATTTTTTCCTGCGCCGCTTGGGAGATCAACTGTTCGTCAACAACCGACAGAAGTATTTCGTTGCCCGATCGATTAAGCAGCCGTTTCCAATAGAGCGAAAATGGAATGTCAACGCCGTTTACGTTCGCCACGGTTTGCGGCAAAGCGGTTTGTTCGGATATTTTAAAATTATTTGATTCAATCGTCTGATCAATGCTGTAAAGGGTTGGGGTTGCGGCGCCCAACAACAAGCCTGCGCTTAAACCGCCCCAAACTAATTTGTTCATCATAAATGCATCCTCCTAGGAGTAACTAAAGACGTTGCTTTTCCATCCTATCTTTTTTTAACTGAGCTTTCCATATTTTTCAATACCTCATTTAATAAACTATTGTAGGGGTTCAAAGCTTGCCCTTGTCTCCAAACGTTTATGGATTGTTCTCCCAGATTGAGCGCGCTATACAACCGGCCTAAATGGTAGTAACCTTCCCAACGGTTGGGCGCGTTTTGAATTAACCTCTTTAATATGGTTTCCGCCAAATCAAACCGCTTTGCGTCGCAATAAAGTCCGGCAAGCGACAGATAGGAATGATAGAATTTTAAGTTCATTTCAATGGCGCGGTAATACTCTTTTTCCGCTTCGCCATAGCGTTTTAAACCTTGGTAAAGGTTTCCCAAGTTGTGGTGCGTTTCCGGATACTGGTCGTTTAACTCTACGGCCAATTGATATTGATAAACAGCTTCCATATCTCGCTTTTTATCCGCATAGGCCATGGCTAAATTGTTGCGAAAACGCGCGCTCTTAGGCGAATAGCGCAACGTGTGTTCATAAAAAGTGATGGGGTCCTTCCAAACGCGGTTTTGTTTCCAGTTTTTAACAAAATAACCGATTAATACGGTTAAAATGAACGCAAACAAAACAATTTTTACCGGGGTTTTGGACAACTCGTTTAATCGATAGGCCCCATAAGAGAAAATTAAAAAAAAGCCGGCGGCAGGCGGATAAATCCAGCCGTCTTCCATAATCGTGCTGATGGGAATAAAAATATTGGAAACCGTTAGCATCCCGATATAAAACCACAATATCCCAAAGGAAAGAACGCGCAAACTGTTTCTTCGATGCGGGACCTCCCCGGGGTTGGGGCAAGAGGCAAAATGAACGCTTAGTTGGGGCAAAGCGCGAAAAATAATGATTCCGGATAAAACAAATAGCGTAAAACCAAAGAATACGGGCCAGTACCACAAAGAAGTGTAAATGGGCATGATCAAAGCGCGTTCCATATGAATAGGGTCCGGCAGAAAAAAAAGTTTTACATAACCCAATAAGACGGTCATAAACGTGCAGAAGCGAACCCACATGCTTTCAGTAAATATATTGGACTCATGATAAAGGTTGCCGGTACCGCCAAAGTTAAGGAAGGTAAACCGGGCGCAAACATAGGAGGCGGTGATCATTAAGTAGGGAAGGCTGAAAAAAACCGCTGATTTAAACCTGGCCTTAAGGTCTTTTAAGGGCGAAATAAAATAAAAATGAATTAGAAAAATATAGCCGGGAACAATCACCATGGTCTCCTTGCACAGACAAGCGGCTAAAGTTAAAGCATAGGCCGCGGCCTTCATAAAAAATGTTTTCCATCCGGGCGGAGAGCCCTGTAGTTTTAAGTGCAGGATCAACGCGGTCAACATGAAAGCCGAACCCATGAGTATTCCCAAAGCTCCCGCCGACGTCACTGCGCAGTTGTACACCGGGAAAACAGCGAACAGGAGTCCGCATAAAAGCGCGACGGGCCACAATTCCAACAAATTATAAAATAAGACGAACAGCAAAACTGCGCACAAACAATGAAACAACATGGACAAAAGGTGGTAACCCATGGGGTTTAACTCCCAAAAGTGGTATCCCATTGCGTAAGCCACTAAAATCAACGGCCGATAATAGTCGCTGGCCTTACCTGCGCCGCTGATCAAGTTTTCTGAAAACATTTTAGGAACGTAGCGCCAATCGCGGATATATTCGTTGTTAACGATATAGTCCAAATCGTCTAAAAAAAGTTCGTTGTTAAAAGTGTTGAGATAGGCGGCAAAGGAGACCGCGAACAAAACCAAGGCGCAAATGAAGAGGGTTTTTGAGTTATTCCGCATTTTTCAACACCTCATTTAATGTGTTGTTATAGGGGTTTTGAGACTGGCCCAGGCGCCAAACCTTAAGGGCTTGACCTCTTTTACCTTGGGTGTTGTACAAGTAACCTAAATGATAGTAACCCTCCCAACGGTTCGGGAAGTTTTGGATCAATTGCTTTAATGTCATTTCCGCCAAATCAAACCGCTTTGCTTCGCAATAGAGGCCGGCCAAGGGGACATACGATAAAGAGAACCCCGGGTTCATAGCAAGGGCGCGATTAAATTCCAGTTCAGCGTCGCCATAACGTTTTAACCCTTGATAAAGTATCCCTAAGTTATGGTGCGTTTCCCAATTAATGTCGTTCAACTTAATGGCCAAGAGATATTGGTTAATAGCTTCAAGGTTCCTGTTTTTTATTTGATAGGCCATGCCCAAATTACTGCGGAAACTAGCGCTCTTCGGAGAGTAACTGAGCGTATGCTCAAAAAAAGTAACGGCGTCCTTCCAAACGCGATTTTGTTTCCAATTTTTATGAAAATAGCCTCCTAACACCGCTCCTATTGCTATTAATATAATGATTTTATTAGCGCGGTTCGCCTCTTCATATAAACGAAACGTACAGTAAGAGAAAATCATAAAAACACCCGCGGCCGGAGGGTAAACCCAGCCGTCTTCCATAATGGTAATAATGGGAATAAAAATATTGCTGACCGTTAACATGCCGATATAAAACCATAATATTCCAAAGGGCAGGACGCGTAAAATGTTCCGCCGGTTAGAAGCGTCCTCAGGATTAAGGCAGTTTGCTAAATGTTTATTT
>JAHFBY010000267.1 GCA_023249835.1 Elusimicrobiota bacterium
TAAAGCGTTTGCAAAATCATGTGGCCCGTGCGGTCCGCGGCAAAACAAGAGCGGCGCACCGGCCCTTTGCCGTGCTCGCGGGTGTGGCCGCCGAAACGGCGTTGATCGATCTTGCCGTCTTCCGTGCGGTTAAAGGGCAAGCCCAAATGTTCCAACTCGTAGACGGTTTTGATCGCCTCTTCGCACATGATTTCCACCGCGTCTTGGTCCGCCAGGTAATCGGAACCTTTGACCGTGTCGAACATGTGCCATTCGGCGCGGTCGGGTTCCACGTTGGACAACGCCGCGCCAATGCCTCCTTGCGCCGCGCCCGTATGCGACCGGGTGGGATAAAGTTTGGACAACACCGCGGTTTTAACCTTGGATTGGGACAAGGCCAAAGCAGCGTAGAGACCAGCGCCGCCGCCCCCCACTACGATCGCGTCGAATTGGTGAACAATGCTCATCGGGGCGTAAAAGTGACCACGGTCAATAGACCGAGCATTAAAAAGATAAACCCGCAAACATAGAGCAGGGCCATGCAAAGCGTGCGCCGGCCTCCGGGCCGCAAAAAGTCGTCTAGGATAGTGCGTAGTCCGTTTAAGCCGTGGATCAAGGCCAAGATCAGCATGGATCCGTCATAGGTTCGCCAAAAAAATCCCCAGGACCCCACCCAGCGGTTGGCCACGAACTGATAGTTAATTTGATCAATGTTGTTAATAACGTGCATGATCACCAAATGGCCAATGGCTAAAAAGAGCAGCAACAGACCGCTGACGCGCATGAAAAACCAGGCGTAAAGCTCAAAGGAGCCGCTGCTGGGCAAGTTTCGTCCGGAATAAGTTGTCATGATGGATCCTATTTAAAAATGCGACAACATGATCACGGTCACCGGGATCATGATGAGCGCGAACAACGTCATTTCAACATAAAAAAGTTTTTTTTGATGGCGCGCGCCTTGGGACCAAAAATCGATCAAAATGATGCGGACTCCGTTGAGCGCATGGTAGACCACCGCGGCGAACAGCACGATTTCGTTGATTTTGAAAAATGGGTTGCGGTAAATTTGGATGATCTTGTCATAGTGCTCAGGCCCCCAACTGATGAGCATGGTGTCCAAGATATGAATGAGCAAAAAAAGGAGCACTCCCACGCCGGTAACGCGGTGAAAAACATATGACCATTGCCCTTCTTTACCTTTATAAAAGCTCATAGAATCGAGGAAATATTATTGCTTTATTTTAAAAAAATGTCAAATCAATATTATTTATCATGTCACTTATTGATCAAGGGCTTAAAATTTCAGCGATTTCGAACTATAATATGTTTATCATATTAATATGGTAAACATACGGAGGCAAAAACATGCATATAGAACTGACCACGGTGGGGGAAAGGGGTCAAGCCGTTATTCCAAAGTTTATTCGGGACGCTATGCCCGCTCCAAAAGGAACGATGTTCAGCATTGTCCTGATTGATAAAAACACCTTTTTTAATGCCCACTGATTTTACAAAGTGCGCCCCCGTGCTCTGAAATTGCCAAGTAAATGAATTTCACGGCTGAGTTCCTTGCTCAACTCTTCTTCTGAAGGAAGATGAATTTTATAATTACTAGCGAATATCTGCCGATTATTTTTATCCAATATGTAGCGGACTAATGCATTGTTCTTCTCCGTGCAAAGGATCAGGCCCAATGTTGGATTGTCGTTCTGAGCGGCAATCTCACGATCATAATAATGAACATAAAGCTGCATCTGGCCGATGTCGGCGTGAGTAAGTTTTTTAACCTTTAAATCCACGATCACGTAACATTTTAAGCGCGTATGGTAAAAAACCAAATCAGGATAAAAATGGTCTCCTTCCAAAGTGATCCGACGCTGCCGTCCGATGAAAGCAAAACCACTGCCAAGCTCCAACAAGAATTCCTGTAACCTGGAAAGGAGCGCTTCTTCTATTTTTGATTCCACCAGTTGATGAGACTCCGGCAGATCAAGAAACTCCAGCACATAGGGGTCTTTAATGGCATCCACAGGCTTCAGTATTTGCTGACCTTTATTGGCCAAAGAGAGCAGGCCTTTCTTATCGCGGCTTTTCATTAGTCGAAAAAAGAGTAAGGAATTTATTTGCCTTTCCAATTGCCGGGCAGACCAACCGCTTCGAACGGCCTCAATCTCATAAAAATCCCGAACATCGTGACGATCTACTTTCAATAAAGTCCGGTAGTGAGTCCACGCCAACCCAGGATGCAAACGACCTGGAGACCACACGGTCTCAACTGTTTCTTGAGAATTAACACGCAGTGCGTGTTGTTTTCTTGAACTCACTCGGAGCCCAGATTCAACACGTGATGAGTGTTGAATCTCCAAAAGACTGGGATAAGCAATAAAAAAAGCCCGCATATATTGCAAGGAACTAACCGAAAATCCTGTGCCATAATCCTTCTCAAGAACACCAGAAATAGTCTTCAATAATTGACGATTGTACGCAGCGCGAGCTCGCCCACCCTGCTCCGCCAAAACAATCTGTTTACCAATAAGCCAGTTTGCCTGAACTAAGGCAGAATTTACGGAACGGGTAACCTGTAAACGAGCCGTCTCCCAAATCTGCCGAATAGCAGAAAGCAGCGCCTCATTTCTTTTGCCGCCCAAACTCAAATTTAGAGCAGCCCCCTTTGATGTTTTTTTAGCGTTCATGACAGTGCTCCTTTAAATCAGCAGATGCTCAGTTTGAACTATTAGGAATTCCCTAATAGTGGCCCCAGGCGAGAGTTCGGCTTGGGTCTTGCGCCAGCGGATAATCTCTATTTCCGGCGCCAGCCGCGGCTCAATGTTGTCGCTGATAATATTAGCCAGCCGTTCCTCTTCTTTTAACGCATCTAAAACACCGCAAACCGCGCGCGTCTTGTCTTCCACTCCAATCAAAAGAATTCCGCCGGCTGTATTTGAAAAAGCGACGAGGGTGCGAACGACTTTATCAGAAGAAGATAAATCCCGTTTAAACTCTAAAGTTTTACCTTCGTTACGCTTCAGCATATCCATGAGGTCTCTATCAAACCGTTGTGAGTCAATGGTCATCTCAAATCCTTTTTGTTTATTAATGCCAAATCTAACTACGGCAACCGATGTCAATCTATCAAGACATGCGCCGGTATACATCCTCTTTCCTGCGACATTGAGTCACTTATTAAAACGGATAGTCTATGCCTACGAAGAGAGCGGTGCCTTCTTGGCTGAAGCCTACCTCAATGGCTCCGACCACGTTGGGGCGAACCACGGAACGGAGTCCAACCCCGCCAACGTGGTGGAGTTCATCCACCCGGAGCTTGGCCGCGCGGTTAAAGACTGTGCCCGCTTCGTAGAAGGGCGCCACCTCAAAATCCACGCTCACGTTGAAAGCTTCCAAAGTATAGATTTTCATCCGCTCTTCGATAGCGTAAGAAACTTTGTTACGGTCAATGAACCGCGCGTCTCCAAAACCGCGCAAAGAATCTTTGCCTCCTAAAAGAGCCTGTTCGTATAGCGGCGCGTCATCGCTGTTTTCCCCATCAAAACCAAACCGCCACGCTGTGACGTAGCGCGCCTTTCTAAAAGGATAAAAACCTTTAATTGACGCGCCCAACCGCTCATAACGGACCTCCCCGCCTAAAAGCCCGGCGTTTTCAAAGTAGAGTTCCACGGCGTGACCTTGAACTGGAGCCATGGGCAGGTCACGGGAATCGTAACTGACCAGCACTTTGTGCGCTAAAGTTTGCGCCCTTTGTTCCACGCCCGCGGGGCGCGGCAAGAATTTTGAAATTTGCGGCAAACTATCAATGGGGCCGTCCACTACGCTCGCGTTGCGGAAACGGTTAGCCAAAGTGATC
>JAHFBY010000268.1 GCA_023249835.1 Elusimicrobiota bacterium
TAATCGCATCGGGCAGCGCGCGTTTTTCTTTTAAGTATTTACGTGCAGGTTCCGCTTCCTGAGATTCCATGAGGTTCTTATGGTAGAACTGCATGGCGCGGCGCAATATGTCAAGGATCTTTTTTCTGCTTTCGTTGTTCTTGGAAAAACTTTCCGAGCCCCCGGTTTTTTCTATGGGGATACTTTTTTTATCAGCGAGCTTAGTTATGGCTTCAGGGTAGCTGCAACGTTCTATTTCCATTACGAATTTAAACACGTCGCCGCCAACCCCGCAGCCAAAACAATGAAAAATCTCCTTGGCAGGGCTTACCATAAAGGAAGGAGATTTTTCCTGATGGAACGGACAAAGTCCTTTATAATCTTTCCCGGCTCGTTTGAGGTTGGGGATATATTCGCCAATAACCTCTACGATGGGGTTAGAGTTTCGCACCCTTTCTATTGTTTCCGGAGTGATCACTAACGTCCTCGTCCAAAACGTCTCTTTACTTTGCGTCGGGCTTCCTGCGCTTTGCGTTTGCGCCGGATGCTGGGGGACTCATAATATTCGCGGCGCTTAATTTCCTGCATTATACCGTCTCTTTCGCATTCGCGTTTGAATCGTTTTAATGCTTCTTCAATGGATTCGTTTTCTCTAAGTTTTATTCCTACCATATAAATTTGTTGTAAACACCTCCTTTCTTTACAATATAAAATTTGTTGAAACTACCCGGGCGGCCACTTTAAAACCCGTTTTGCCAGCAAATGTAAATGCAGGTGGTCCACTGATTGTCCGGCATGCGGGCCGCAATTAAAGACCAGCCTAAACCCGGATGCGTCTGCGCCTTCACTTTGCGCTATGCTCTTAGCCAAAAGGATCATTTCTGCGGCAATGGACGCATTGTCTTTGGTTAATTCTAAGATGCTGCTGATATGAACCCGGGGAATGATCAGTAAGTGCGTTGGGGCCTGCGGGTTAATATCGCGAAATGCCAGAACCAAATTGTTTTCGAGCACAATTTTTGCCGGAATTTTCTTTTCGCTTATTTGACAAAAAAGACAGTCAGCCATGTCATTTTAGAGTTATCTTTTGAGTATAACAGAAATCCCCTTTTTTTCAAGGGGCAAAATTAAATATATTTTTAGGCAGTGCAATTAGACCATTCGTAAACATAATTATACAAAAATAGGCATGAAAAAACAAGATGGATTTGATTTTTTACGCCGGTTGAGGGATCAATATTTCGCTCATGGCGCCAAGAGCCAGAGGTATGGGTCCTTGCAAGCGGATGCCGTTGTCTGTAAAGCCGCTGTTGTCTTCTGCTAAAACGGTGCGCCGGGTCAGGGCGTGTCGAGCTTGAAAATCGCGCCGGAGCTGTTTGTCCAAACTGATCAGCCGCTGGCTGCGCGAATTAACGAGGTTGCGGGGCAGATGTCCGCCCAGTTTTTCCGCTGCGGTCCCTTTACGCAAAGAGTAGGGAAAAACGTGCAGTCCGTTAAAGTTTTTTTCTAAAAAAGAGTACGTTTCGGCAAAATGTTCTTCGGTTTCTCCAGGAAAGCCAACGATCACGTCCGTGGTCAATCCTACGGCGGGTAAATGCGATCGGATGGCGTTGATTTTATCTTGAAAAGCGGCGGTGTCGTACCAGCGTCCCATGCGTTTGAGCACCCAATCGCTGCCCGACTGCAACGGCAAATGAAAGTGCGGGCAGATCTTTGAGGTGGAGGCGGCCAGTTTGAGGAGTTCCGTAGTGACTTCGGTTATTTCCAATGAAGACAAACGTATGCGGAAAGGTTGGGGAATATCGATCATTGGGGTCAAAAGAGAAACCAGGTTGCCATGCGTTTTGCCGACTCGTCCGCCGCTCCAACTTAAACCATAGCTGCCCAAACGAATGCCGGCTAACACGATCTCTTTATAGCCTTGAGCCAAGAGCTGTTTTACTTCCGCCAATATTTCTGCGACCGGACGCGATTCCATGTTTGGGCGAAGTTGAGGGATAATGCAATAGGTGCAGGCGGCGTCGCAGCCGTCTTGAACTTTTATCCAAGCGCGGGTATGTCCGTGAAAAGAGGTGAGCAGGGAGCTGTCGTCAATGAATAGGGAGCATCCGGTCACTGATTCGGGCAAAGATTTTTTTTCTTGGTTGGAGAAGACTTCTATCCGGGAGGAGATCCGCCTAATCTCTTCCGGGGATCGGGTGGCGTAGCAGCCGGTAATGATGACCCTGGCTTTTAGGTTAGCGCGTAAAATTTTACGAACAAACTGCCGGCACTTGCGGTCGGCTTCGTGCGTCACTGAACAACTGTTGACGATGCAGAGGTCTGAGTCCGCGTAGTTGGGGGTGGAAGCGTAGCCCATCTTTTCTATTTTTTCCCGCATGGACTCGGTTTCATATTGGTTCACCCGGCAGCCAAAGGTGTGCATGAAAAGCTTCATTTACCTATTTTACTAAAAATAACTCTTTATCGACACTTCAATATTATATAAGCTAATGAAATCATGAAGAAACTGATTTCCTTTTGGATTGCGAAACTGCCCAAAAAGAAGTGGGCAGCTTTTTGCGTTCTGTTTTTAGCGGCGCTGGCCTACTGCCATTCCAGTTTTATCTTTGTTTATGAAATTGAAAACGGACATTTAAGCGGCGCCATGTATCCCATGATGGAAGAGAGTTGGGACCACCCGCGTTTAAAGAAGCTGGCCGAAGATGAACATTTGCTTCAGGTTATTTTCCCCGGGGCCACTGAGTTTGAAAAAATTTTACTGCTGCGCAAATGGACGCGCAGTCAATGGAACGGCGACGGCAAGCCCTTTTATTATCCGCCCTGGGACGCAATCGAAATCCTACGCTTGGCCAGGAGTTACGGCAACAAAGCTTTTTGCGCCCAGTACGCGATCGTTTTTTTGCAATCGTGTTTAGCGGTGGGAATACCCGCCAGATACGTTGACTTGCCGGGCCATTTCGTAGTGGAAATTTGGTCCAACGAATACAATAAATGGGTTATCATGGACCCCACGCGGGACGTTCACTTTCGCAAGGGTGAAGACGCTTTGGACGGCATTGACCTGTGCAACGCCTATTGGCGGGACCGTTGGCAAGATATTTATAAAGTAGATTCCAACCGTACACCAACCCCTATTGTAAAGGAAGATATAGCGGTGTATCGGGACTATTCCATATTGCTGCACAACGATCAGTTGACCTTGCCCATGGTGTTGAGCGTTAACGGGCAAGAGCGGGTGATGACCCTGGAAAAAGATTATCAGACTTATCCGCACCTTTCTAGGGACAAGGTGGGTTTTAGCGCGAACATCATTGGCTGGTCGCAAGAAGGCCAAAACGGGCAGAGCCCCGGCAAGTCACGGTCAACCGATCCTGACGACTTCCGGTTTTTTATGAACCAAGTGGTCATTGACGTTGTAAGTAAAAACAGCGAAAACGGTCAAATTAAACTGGCTTTTCGCGGAAGCAACTCCACTTCCTTTCAAAGTTTTATGTTGATGAAAGATGATTCCGGAATTTGGCGGGAATCGGCTCCCAACGTCATCTACCCTTTAGCTCCCGGCGTCAATTGCATATCCGTGCGCGTTAAGACCAGGTTCGGGCGGGTGGGAAAAAGGGCCTATGTTCGAATTTATTATAAAAAGAATTGGTTTAATAATATTTTTGCCAACCCACAAGATACAGTCCTTTACTCTAAAACTTGACAAACCAGGCGAAGAAAGCTTAGATATAGGGCAATGATCGCTCACCCGTTAATCGAAAAATATTACAATTCATTAGAGCCCGACTCCAAAAAAGCCGTGGGCTGGTTTTTGCTGATCGTGTCTATGTTTTTGGCGTTCGCCGTGCT
>JAHFBY010000269.1 GCA_023249835.1 Elusimicrobiota bacterium
CATTATACAATATTTTTTTCCTGCGGCATGAAAAATGCTACTCAAAATAAATAAAAGAATGATCGCCTTTATAATTGCAATGTTTAAACCACCAGTCCCATTCTTGCGGAGCGCAGAAGCTCTCGCAGGTAAGCTGCCAATATAAAAGGTTCGCTTTTTCATTTTCGTTACGATAGGATTCTACTACTATATATTTATTTTTTTTACCGACCCGCTCGATCTCGCGCAAAGCAGAATCAAGGTCATAACAATGAAGGTTATGCAGCGTATTAATTGATATTATTAAATCAAAAGAATGATCTTTAAAAGGAAGCTGATTGGCGTTTGCCAACTGCAGGAACGGACGAACCTCCTCTTTGGAATGTTCTAATCCATACTGAGATATATCAATTCCCCCTACCTCTAAACCAGGCACACTCTGAGTTAAATCATAGAGTAAAAAACCTTTGCCGCAACCCACATCCAGTACTTTGTCCCCGGATTTCAGTTGATACTGACGCGCCAATTCATCGGCCACTTTCCGCCAACGGCCATCATATTTATATCCCCCATACCCTATCCTTCGATCTCCATCCCAATAGTCGTAATCAAATTTTTTAGCCAAATCCGCAGCCTTTGCTTTTGGAAATTCAGGGTCAGTGACCCTCTGGATATAATCGCGTTTAGTGCTTTTATGAATTGGCGAAAGTAAATCAATGTATGCCATTCCCTATCTCCTTTTAAACGATTTCATTTTTTTAGCGCGCTAACCAAAACAGGCCTTGCGAATATCCTGCCAAGAACTCGAACGCCGAATTCCAGGATAATCTGGATACAGCTGATTAGGATCAAACAATATTCGAGCGACATTGGGCGGAAATTTCGCTTCCAAAAGAAATTCGGGCAAATCGTCAATAAAATGCGTGCATCCGACAGCGGCTATCTGCTCAAGTTTTTTTTCTTTGGTAAGGACAAACGCCGCATTATTTTTATTTAACCCAATACGGTTAGTGTCAAAAAAACCAAACTGTTCCAACCAGGATTGCGCAGACGCGTGCAAATTATACTGCTCTCCTTCATAAGGAAAAAGAGTTTTATGGCTAATAATATAAGTTTCAATTTTTTTATTTTTACAAGTCAGGAAAAAATCCAAGACGCCGGGGTAGGGCTCGGCTTCCCGCATCCGACTGCCATAGACATACCCCTGCATTCGCGTCCAATCTTTTTCTTTGCCGGCCCGACGCAAATAGTCTCGCACCATAGTTTTAGAGTTGGGAAGATCGGCGGGAATTAAATTGCGGCTTCTTGCGACTTGATAAAATACGGCGTCGTAACAGACAATGGTGTTGTCAAAATCAATGCCCAAAATCATTATAATGACAGATCAATCAGAGGGCGCAGCACTTTACCGCTTTCCAAATCTAAAAGCGCCTGATTAATATCCTTTAAAGGATACGGAGCAGAGGCATAAATAGACAAATTAAGCTTTCCGGATCGAACCAAATTACAATAGCGCGGAAAATCGCGTTCCGGCACATTGTCGCCGCCCCAGGTACCCAGCAACCGTTTTCCTTGATTTAATTGCCACGGATCAATTTCAAGCTTTTTTCCATGCGCGGCATTGCCGACGATGATCGCTGTTCCGCCCTGACTCCGCACGCATTCTAACGCTTGCCGCATCGCATCCGTATGGCCGCTGGCATCTACCGCTATGTCCACTCCCCCTGGGCACAATTCACGAATAACCTGGACCGGGTCGCTATCCAAAGAATTTATCGCATTTGTTGCGCCCATCTTCATTGCCACTTCCAACTTATCGGGGTTAATATCCACGGCTATAATTTTAGAACACTCGGCAAGGCGCGCCGCCAACAATAAACTTAAGCCTATTCCGCCAATGCCAAAAATCGCAATTTTATTGCCGGCTTGCGCTTTCGCGGTATTAAATATTGTGCCCAGACCCGTGGGAATCGCGCAGCCTAAAAGCGAGGCGTCCTGCAAGGAGATTCCTTTAGGAAGCAGCATTAACCTATTTTCACTTATAACCGCATAACGACTAAACGTTGTGATCGCTCCGGAATTGACTGATTTTTCACCCCAAAGATATTGCATTCCTGGAACATCTTTACCCGGACCTTTCATCCAGGACAAAATAACCTCATCTCCCGCGCAAACATTTTGCACCTCGGGCCCTACTTCCTCTACAATCCCGCTGCCTTCATGTCCTAAACAATGCGGTAAAAAACGATCCGCGCCACGACGTCCCCTAGCTTCCAACACTTGAGTGTGACAAACCCGGGAATAAAGAACTTTTACCAAAACCTGCCCTGATTTCAGTTTGGGGATATCAATTTCCGTTAAAACTAATGGCCGATCTAGCTCTACCAATATAGCCGCTGCGGTTTTCATAGTTTTACTTCCTTTTTTAAGCTTTGGAGCGTTTTAGCCGCAATTCCCTTTGCATCTAAGCCATAAACCTCGCGCGCATAGTCTTGCTCACCGGCGCTGTAGAAGAATTCGTCTGGACTTCCAATCCTAACCAACCTAGTTGGGTTCGGGAAATGATCTGTTAACCATTCTGCAACCATTCCGCCAAAACCTCCCAAACGGCTATGCTCTTCTACCGTAACCACCAGAGAACAGCTATTAAATATTTCCTTTAATAGAGTTTCATCTAACGGCTTGACCGTATGAAAACTATATACCCCAGCCGAGACCCCTTGGCTATGGAGCATATCCGCCGCTTTAACGACTTCGGGTAAAAGCAGCCCATTGTTTAGTAAACAAACATCGCTGCCGGAACGAATTTTAACTCCCTTGCCAATTTGAAATTGGAACTCACTGGCATGCACCGCAGGCTCGCCTTTCTTGCCTAAACGTATATAAACCGGTCCAGAATGTTCAACTGCAGCGCGCAGGGACAAACGCGCCTCCATTGGATCGCCGGGACAAATAACCGTCATGTTCGGCAAGATTCTAAGCATGCCCACTTCTTCGCAGGAATGGTGCGTTGCATTTAACGATGCATAAGAAAATCCACCGCCCACGCCCACAATAACAACAGGCAAATTCTGATAGCATACATCTAACCGTATTTGCTCCAAACAGCGGGTGGTGAGAAAGGGCACGATCGTGTAGGGAACCGGACGAAATCCGCAAAGAGCCAACCCCGCGGCAACCCCCATCATATTCGCCTCCGCTACCCCACAGTTATAAAATCGGTTAGGAAACTTAACTTTAAAACGGTCAAACAGGCGGTTACCAATATCTCCGCTCAACAAGACAATTTCGGGATGAACCTCGGCAAGTTTCTCAATCTCACTAGAAAAAGCGTTCCGCATTAGACGCCCAACTCTTTTAAAGCATTGGAATATTCAGTTTCATTGGGGATTTTATAATGCCAGTTGTTGTCATTTTCCATAAAGGACACCCCTTTTCCTTTAATTGTGTTCGCAATGACGGCAATGGGCTTATGACTTCCATCCGGAACGTTGGACAAAACACGGCACAGTTCGCCCAGATCATGGCCATCCAACTCATAAGCGTTCCATCCAAAACTTTCCCATTTATTTCTTAGCGGACCTAGGGACATAACCTCGTTGGAAGGGCCAGTGGCCTGCCATTTATTATAATCCACGATGGCCACTAAATTATCCAATTTTTGGCCGGGAGCAAAAAGAGCCGCTTCCCATACCGACCCCTCATTGCACTCCCCATCGCTCATAACAACATAAACCCGATAATCCATCCCTTTAATTTTGGCTCCCAACGCCAAGCCTACGCCTAAAGGCAATCCATGCCCTAAAGAACCGCTGGCAGCTTCAATTCCTGGGAGGCAATTC
>JAHFBY010000270.1 GCA_023249835.1 Elusimicrobiota bacterium
TACGCAAAAGTTTAAATGAAAACTCTCCGTTGTAGGCTTTAAGTCCATAGTGCCAAAGGATGCCAAAGAGTATTCCCAAATTAACCTGTTGTTGAGGGTAGTCGTTACCGCGCTCTGCCAAACAGCCAAACCACATGGTAATAAGCGCAAAAGCAAGAACTCCTAAACGGAGGCGGGCTTCTTTGGGGTCAGTTTTCCTTTCTCTAAAGGCAAGAAGGAGGCCAATTACCTAAAGGATTACGGCAAACTTAATGAAATTATGGTTGGGTCGGCTAACGATGCTAAAAATTTGTTCAAAGTAGCCCATGCCCGCTTTAGAGTAGGCGCGCACAACTATCCAGTCAAAAGCATTCATTAAGGCGTGGTTGGCGATCAGGTAAGCTAAAAAGATAACGGTGGGAATGGCAAGGCCAACAACAAAGAGGGATACTGCTTTAAATTTGCTTTTCCATTCTATGGGTTGTAACAAGATGAGAATAATGGATCCAATGGTTGCTCCGGCCCCAATGTTTTGTTTGCTATATACGGATAAAGCCGCGGATATGCCGGCGGCCAGAAAAAAGGGCATTTTTTCAGTGCGGATAGCGGTTACTAAGAGCGTTAAAGCGCAAACCATATTAAAAGACGCGTCAAAATCATACCAGGGTCGCATTAAGATAATGCCCGCTGACCAGACCACCAAGATCGGCGCCACAAATAACGCCAATATTGTTTGGTTAAAACGCAGCAACTTTTTAGATAAGAAAATAGAAATAACGATCATAACGGTATTTAAGAGGGTTACGTAGACTTTCATCCAAAAGACTTTCGGAGCCAGGAGCTTAAACAGCGCTGCTTGAATCATAAAAGTTAAAGGCGTGGTGGGTCCGTGGTAATCGCGATAGGGGACTTGGCCCATAAAAATACGATAACTGCGTTCAGTGATAATTCCATAGTCAATCATAATAATTGAGTGAAAACTGAACAGATAAGTAACGATAAGTGAAAAGAATATGGGCAGTAGATAGATGCGATTTTCGGATAAAAAATTACGGTTTTCCATGGTTGGTTCCTTGGATGATCTTAAAACATACGGATGGGGTTGTCAATCGTATGGCATTAAATGGCGGCATATAGCTGTTTGCAAATAGAAATGGTAAGCTTGCTTATACTTATGGTAGTTTCCATTGTTAAGGCGTTTCAGTTTGTTGCCAACCTTTCGCGCAAGACAGCGCATCCCGCGGCCAAAAGCACGTGCAAGTTAATGACCCATTTGGGAGCCTTTGTAACCGATATTTATCTTCCGCAGGGAAAATGGAATCAAAAAACAGTGCTTTTGGTGCATGGGATGTGTCCGCTGGGCAAAGACGATCCCCGGGTTGTTCGCTACAGCGCCAACTTTTCTGCGCTAGGCTACAAAGTGGTTGTTCCGCAATACCAGAACATTTGCGAGTTTCGTTTTTTGCCGGACATGGCGGAAGAAATTGTGGCCACAATTCAAGCGGTGCGCTCAAACTTAGAGCTTTGTCCAAGCGCAATGGTCTCGCTTATGTCGGCTTCCTTTTCCGGAGGTCTTTGTTTAATTGCCGCGGCAAAGCCAGAGGTCGCCTACAGCCTGTCCGCTTTGCTCATCGTTGGTTCCTACGGCAATATCGACACTATTTTCTACCGCGTGGTGAACGATAAAATTACCGACGATTACGCGCGGTTGATCATCTTTAAAAACTTGATACGTTTTTCGAGCGGAGTAAACGTGGTTTTGGAGCAGATTTTTAATCAGGCGATTTTAGACTTAATCCCGGAAGGGTTAAAACCTTCCGGTCGCGCAAAGCAGTGTGATGAAAATTCAGCGGAGAATAAACAGTTTTTGCGAGTGCAGCGGGATCAACAATACCGCAAAGAGTTGATGAACGAAATTCAACGTAGTCCCGAAGCGGCCTTATTAATTAAAGGACTTTCTGTCGTTGGCCAAATCCGGCGGATCAAAGCGCATGTTTTGCTTCTTCACGGCGACCAAGATCCCGTGATCCCGGCCGCGGAGTCTAAACAGATCTACTATTCTTTGATCCGTTCGCATTGTTCGGTCCGGCTTTTGGTCACCCCGATATTAACGCACAGCGACGCGCGTTTATCATTACAATTTGGGGTCGCCATATTAAAGTTGATTTATGAAATGGCTTATTTTTTCCGGCATGCGTAAATAAAAAAGCAGGGCATACGCACAATATTTTTTAAAGAAGTTTTTGGGCGATGTAGGTTTCGAACCTACGACCCCTGCCTTGTAAAGGCAGTGCTCTACCGCTGAGCTAATCGCCCAAAAACTCCTCTAAAGAAATATACTAAGGATTTTTGGGCTGTGCCATTTCCTTGAAAGGAAATAAGAGAAAGGTGCGCCCAAAAACTCTTAAACCCCAGTATCTTACCAATTTAATTAGTTTAAAGTCTATTCAGCCGCAGGTTTTGTCCCAACTATACAATAATTATAATTTTTAAGCATATTTACAAAAATGTTACATAATATTTAAGTTGCGACAGTTAAAATAAATTATGATTATAAATAGTGAAATACAGGTTTCCAGTAGCCAAATACTGGGGGGCGTTAAACAGTCAGAATCACGCGGGGGTTCTGATATTGACTGGATGTTATCTCTTTGCCTTAATCGCCGCGCCTTACGCTCAAGCTTCTGTTTTTCCTAGCTTTCAATTGCCCGCGCGTTCGCATCATTTATTTAAAAGCAATCCGACAATAGAACTGTTCGTCCAAAACCTAAAAAAGCTGAAATCAAATTCCGGTTCAACGGACGCGCAATCGCTAGGCTCCCTCATTGATTTGCTTGAGCGCCGTTTGCAGTTAACCGGACCCGTGCGCAATCTTCAAGGCTGGAAAGTCGAGGCAGAGTTTAGCAGAGAAGAGCGCCGCCGTTATTTTACCCTCCAGTACAAAAAATTTAATCCAATAAAATTCTCATCAATAAGCGGGGCGATTGAACGTCCATGCGGTAGGCCGTGGCGCTCGGCCCTGCGGATGGAACCCGGAAGCGTAAAGCAAACAGATATATTGCTTTCCTTGTTGGGACAGAGTTTGGTTCAAGCCACCGGAGAAGAACTAGCGCTTGTCAAAATACAAGAAAAGTTAATTCTTTGCCCTGACCAAGACGCTCCGGGCGCCCTCGGACTTTGGCAGAATTTTAACGCAACTAAGAATTTTAGTCTCCTAAGTATCGCTGCCTTGGAAACAGGGGCCGTGCTATTTTTAACCGCAGGTCTTTTGGGCGTTATCCTGCTGGCGAGCCATTTCGTGTCAATTTTGTCTTTAGCCAAACTGTTCTTGTTGTCCGCGGTTGGAATTACTTTTTTTTGGTTCTTTACGCTATGGCTGTTGCACTATGTTTATGGCGTGGCTCAAATTGACCGCAGGGTCATTACGCAAGATTTTAAACTGTCTCTTCTCAGCGCGTTAACGGCGCTGACCGGTTTATCAGCCTTTCACATCGCATTATGCGCGGTCATTTTTTCACCTTGGATCTGGGCCGGATTGCCGTTGGCTTTACTGATCCACCCTTTGCTTAACGGACTTGCCCAAAGACAAAGTAGTTCTCAAAGGTTAAACGTGCGGTACGTTCCACCCGAATTGGGATTAAGAGTGTATGGTTCTCCGCATCAAAGCGCGGGAGAGGATTCAGCGGAGGACGCTCAGGAACCCTCTGCCAAGTTAATAAGTCCAGATCAGGTGGCAAGAGATTTCCCATTTTTGCTTTCAAAAACCAGTAGGGACTGGATCTTCAATCATTGGCCGAGTTTGTTAAAAACAAGTGAGCGGTTAGGCAGTTTCACTTTCGCA
>JAHFBY010000271.1 GCA_023249835.1 Elusimicrobiota bacterium
GGTGAACGCTAAATCTATGCAGAGGATGCTTAAAGTTGCGGGCGACTTGAGCTTTAACTCAGTTACCGTAGACGGGGACACTTCCACCAATGACACCGCGCTCTTTTTAGCCAACGGCGCATCCGGGGCGCACTTGCGGAGCCCTTCCGAAGAAAAAAAACTAGCCGGTCTCTTGCAGGAAGTGTGTAGCTCTTTGGCGCGGCAAATGGTTTTAGACGGGGAAGGAGCCACGAAGCATTTGACTATCCAAGTCTCAGGAGCGCCCACTCCTTTGGGCGCTAAAACTGTTGCTCAAACCGTGGCCACTTCGCCGTTGGTAAAAACCGCGCTCTTTGGTCAAGACGCCAACTGGGGGCGAGTGATTGCGGCGATCGGCCGCGCCGGCGTGAAAATTAATCCGGACAAGATTGAAATTTTGTTCGACCAGGTGCGTGTAGCTAAATTAGGCGCGCGCGTGCCGTTTAACGAAAAGGACGCGGACGCGGTGCTTAAAAACCGGAGCCTTTTCCTGCATATTCATTTGCATCAAGGACGCGGACGAGCCGTTGTTCAGACGTGCGACATGTCGATCGACTATATAAAAATAAATGCGGACTACCGCAGCTAACTTAAGGGACCCCTATGAAAAACTTACAGAAGCAAGACAAAGAAATTTATACCGCTATTCGCAGCGAAGCGGCTCGTCAGACCGACAAGCTGGAGTTGATTGCTTCGGAAAATTATGTTTCCGCGGCCGTGCTCGAGGCGCAAGGCAGCGTCTTGACCAATAAATACGCCGAAGGGTTGCCCGGCAAACGATATTACGGCGGCTGCGAATACGTGGACATAGTTGAAACTTTGGCGATTGAGCGCGCGAAAAAAGTTTTTAAGTGCGACCATGCAAACGTCCAGCCGCATTCCGGAACCCAGGCGAACATCGCGGTTTATTTAGCCTGCCTGAACATCGGCGACACGATCATGGGTTTGCACTTGCCTCACGGCGGGCACCTTTCCCACGGCCATCCCCTGAACTTTTCCGGCAAGTATTATAAGGTTGTGGGATTTACCGTGCGGGAAGATTCCGAACTTGTGGACTATGACGCGGCCGAACAGTTAGCCTTAGAGCATAAACCTAAGTTGATCTGTGTGGGAGCTTCCGCTTATTCCCGGGTTTTTGATTGGCAGCGCTTTCGGCAAATTTGCGATAAGGTCGGCGCTATTTTCATGGCCGATATCGCGCATTACGCCGGGTTAATCGCGGCCGGAGTCTACCCTTCCCCTGTGCCGTATGCCGATTTTGTTACTACCACTACGCACAAAACTCTGCGGGGTCCGCGCGGAGGCATCATCATGTGCCGGGCCGCATACGCGCAAAACTTAGATAAGATCGTTTTTCCCGGAACCCAAGGAGGCCCTTTGATGCACGTGATCGCAGGCAAAGCCGTGGCCTTGGGCGAAGCGATGCAGCCGAACTTTAGAAAGTATCAGCAGCAAGTGAAGAAGAACGCGCAGACTTTTGCCAAAGCTTTGAGTAAAAAAGGCTTTCGTATCGTCACCGGCGGCACGGACTGTCATATGTTCTTAGTTGATTTGCGGCCAAAAAATATCACGGGCAAAGAAGCGGAAATCGCGCTTGATTTGGCGGGGATTACAGTTAACAAAAACACCATTCCTTATGACCCGCAAAAGCCGTTTATTGCCTCGGGCGTCCGTATTGGCACGCCCGCAATCACCACGCGCGGCATGAAAGAAAAAGAAATGGAAAAAATTGCCGCCTGGATCGATGTTGCGTTAGCGCAAAAAAATAGTCCTTTAGGGTTAGCTAAAATTTCCAAAGAGGTCAAAACTTTTTGCAAAAAGTTTCCGCTCAAAAACAACCACGGTAAATAATTTGGCGGAAAGGCGGGGCTCCCAACGGCCTTGCAAGATGGGTCGTGGCCAATATTTTTTTAATCCATGTTTAGGATATATCTAACCGCCTTTATTTCGTCGTTGGTCTACTCCCTGCTGCTGGTTCCTTTATCGATCCGGCTGGCTCGTCGGTTCGGCGTTATGGATGTGCCGGACCTGCGCAAAGTGCACTTGCAGCCTGTGCCGCGTTGGGGTGGATTGGCGATTGCCCTTTCTTTTTACGCTGCCTTGGGCTTGGCGTATTACGCTTTTCCCCGCTTTGCCCAGCTCCTGAGTTATAAACATAAAATTGTAGAAAATGGAGAGATCGTCGGCCTGCTTTCGCTTGGCGCTCAGGCGCGCGGCATTTTCTTTGGATCGCTTTTCATCTTGGCGCTAGGCATGTGGGACGACCGCGCCAGGGTTCCGGCCGCTGTAAAGCTCCTCTGCCAGATCATTGCCGCATACATTGCAATGGACTATGGGGTACGGTTTAGCGGAATCTCCCTGCCTTGGGGGGAAAGCTATTTGCGGTTTCCCTTGCTTCTCAGCCAAGGGGTCACTATCCTTTGGCTCATCGGGTTCATGAACACGGTCAACTTGGTGGACGGGTTGGATGGTTTAGCCGCCGGCATTTGCGTAATTGCCGCCGGAGTTTTTTTAATTGTGGCCGTGCTGCAAGGGCAAACGCAAGTGGTTCTATTTTCCAAACAGTTAAAACTGGCCGGGGTTCTGTCCGCGGCCCTCTGCGGCTCTTGTTTGGGATTTTTGTGGTACAACTTTTATCCCGCGCGAGTGTTTATGGGAGATGGCGGGGCGTTGTTCATTGGTTTTATGCTCGCCAGCATTACCGTTATCGGCACCCTTAAAACCACGGCATTTTTTTCGCTCTTCATCCCGATCCTGGTGGTGGCGCTGCCGATTTTAGACGTTGCTTTATCCATTGTGCGCCGTTTGCGTTCCCAACAAAAGCTGTTCGCGCCCGACCAAAACCATTTGCACCACCGGCTCCTGCGCCACGGCTGGACTCAGCGGGAAGTGGTGCTGGGGATATACGTCATCACGCTCGTTCTCTCATTTTTCTCCATTTGTCTAACTGTATTTAAAGGTAAGGTTTAAATGAACGCTGTTTGTAAATAAGAGTTGAAAAATGAGCGTTTGAGTGGTATAAAATATAGATAGGGGGGGTAAAGGTTCCTTATGTCTAGCGATGTCTTAGTGCTCAATCGTAATTTTTATGCCATTCATATCACCAATTGGCAAAGAGCCCTTTCTTTGCTCTATTTAGGGCATGCCCAGGTCGTAGACCAAGAGTACCGCACATATGATTTTTCCAATTGGCGGGAACTATCGCAAATGATTCATGAAAGTCATTCGGGTTTTGTGCACACCACAAACTTTAAAATTGCCATACCGGACGTGATCGCGCTTAAAGGTTACGACCGGCTGCCGATTTCTGAGGTTAAGTTTACCCGCCGCAATATTTATGAACATTATGGGTACAAATGCTGTTACTGCGGAAAAAAGTTTCATACCGTTGAACTCAATTTAGAACACATTATTCCCAAATCCAGGGGAGGGTCCACTTCCTGGGAAAACATTGTCACTTCTTGTATTGCTTGTAACATTAAAAAGCGAGACCGGCTGCCTGAAGAAGCGGGCATGAAACTTTTAATCGTACCGGAAAAGCCGCGTTGGAAGGGGCCCGGCTCGCTTGCGTTTCAGTCTTCGTTTAAAATGAAAGTTTCCTGGCAACGTTTCATTGACAACGTCTATTGGAATAGCGAAATTGAAGAGTAACCTTCCGTTGGATATCTAAGCAGAATGGATATTTCTGAAAACTTAACCCCAGAACAGTTAAAACTGAAACGCAAAAATGCCTCTAATTGGGGAATGTTTTTTGGCGCGCTCAGCTTGATCATTGGCGCGCTCATTTGTCTGATTTATCTT
>JAHFBY010000011.1:0-11887 GCA_023249835.1 Elusimicrobiota bacterium
ACCTTTATGCAGTTCCACAAAATATTTGCAAATAGTTAAGCCTAGTCCGGTCCCGCCCTTTTTTTGTCCTTTTACCTGCTGAAATTTATCAAATATTTTATCGCGATAATCTTCCGGCACGCCCAGTCCGGTGTCGCTCACTGATAGTTGTACGCGTTCGTTAAAATCTTCCAAAACAATAGTGACAGTCCCGTCCATGGGTGTGAACTTTAGGGCATTTGCGGTTAAGTTGCCTATGACCCGTTCAATTTGGTTAGAGTCTGCGTTAATGGCGTAATCCGCGCTGTTTAATTTTTCTGGAACATGCAGCTCCAAGTGAATTGATTTTGTTTCGGCCATGGGCTTGTACAGGCTGTGGATATCTTCCAAGATTGTCAGCAGGGGAACTTTTGTCACTTCAATTTCCATTTTACCGGCTTCGATTTTTGCGACGTCTAAAATGTCGTTGATCATACCCAGCAAACGGATGCTGGCTCGGTCCATGACTTGCAACATTTTCTTTTGTTGGGCGTTTGTCGGGCCTGCGGTTTCGTCCAGCAAAAACTTAAGGAACCCAAGTATGGACGTCATGGGGTTGCGCAAATCGTGGGTGATGGAGTGAAGAAACCCTTCTTTTAGTTCATCGAGTTCACGTTCCAGGGTTACGTCATGAACAACGGTCACCACGCCAATTTTTTTGTCTGATCTGGGCACGTGCACAAGTCTGCTGGTGAATTGATGATGTTCAATATAAGAAGCTATTTGTATGGGTAATTCTTTGACTTGGGATTTTTCCGGTTCGATCAACAGTTCTTGAATTAAGCCTTTTAAATTTTGTTCTCCAATCAGATCCAAGAGTTTTCTGCCGATAGGATTTTGCGGCGCGCCGGGATCCTCCGCGGAGTTTAAGTTCCGTGAATTTAAGCAGAATATTTTTTGCGCCGGGTCGTTGATCAACTGAATTTCTCCTTCAAGGTTCGTAAGGACAAGCCCGTCGGCGATCGAAAAAATAACCGCTTCAGTTTTAGTTTTCTCTTCCATCATTCGGTCTACCTGAAGGTCTGAATAGCGTTTTAATTCTTTAACCATGTCATTAAAAGTTGCGGCCAGCTGACTAATTTCATCGTTCGTGTCCACGCTCACAAAATGATCAAATTGGCCGGTGGCAACCTTTTTTGCTCCTTCAATTAATGAAAAGATAGGGCGCGAGAGATTTTTAGCAAATAAGAATGCGATCAAGGAGGCGAGCAAAATAGAAATGAGCACAATTTGTAAAGCTCGGCTGCGGGTGCGATAAATTGGATAGTAGGCTGATTTTTCCGGCTGCTGTATAATAGAAAACCAACCTGTGCCGCTGACTTCCGCATAGGCGCCGACAATGGCATTGCCGGATTGATCGGTAAACTCTTTAGATCCAATAGAATGCCTCATCAGCGCTTCGGAGACTATTGGGTGCTTGATCGCGGATTCGTGGTTTTTCGCTTTTTCTTCTTGATTGTGATAGATAAGCCTGCCGTTTTCATCGATAACAAATGCCTCTCGTCCGCCGCCTCCGATCCCCGCGCCCTGCTCTTTGATTTGTTGCCAGAGGTTTTCAAGTGAGACCAAAACGTAGAATCCTCCGCGCCTAGGGTTAGAGGGATCAAAAGGAAAAACCATTTTTAGCCGCGGCTCATTTTTTTCGTAGTAGAAACCGAGTTTGGGTTCGTTGGGTGAATTTTCATTTGAAGCTTGTTCTTTGTAGCGCGCGAACACGTCGTCTGAGCTTAGGTCTTTAAGAATTTTTTCTTCCGGATAGGCGAAGTTCGTTACTTTAATCAGTTCTTTGCCCTGCGGGTTAATGTAGGCGATGCTTAAAAATTCGTCGTTAGAGTTGACGAACGCCTGTAATGGTTCGGCTATGATCATGCCTTGCGAGCGCATGGACTCAATAACCGAGCGTGTGCGTCCGGCAATGCTTTCCAGATAGAGCGTGATTCGGTTGGAAAGTGAAAGCGCGAGGTTGGTATGCAGTTCCAGGATATTAGTTTCCAGGTGAATTTTGTTCAGGGTATAGGTTTGCCAACCGACAATCATGACCGGCAAGGTTGCCAACGAAATTAGGATCAGGGCAATTTTAGGAAAAAGTTTTAGTTTCATAGCGTAAGAGCGTTTAATTTCAGCACTTAATATGTAGCTGAAGCCCTACTCTTTGTCAATGCTTAGATAAGGAAAGGGCAACTCCCCCTAGCCCCCTCTTTAACTAAAGAGGGGGGAACAATTAACTTCAGTTAAAGACAGCTCCCCCCTCTTTAGTTAAAGAGGGGGTTGGGGGGAGTTGGAAGTCTATACCGGCCAAAACAAATGGTTACGTACAAAACAACGTCTTGGCCTATTGGGTAAACAGTGCATGGATATTGTTTGTGATTTCTACGGCTTAGCATTAAATAATTTTTATATTAAGGATGTTTTAAGTGAACAGGAAAAAGATAATGCAATTTATAGTGTTAGACAAATCGTTCGATATTTATGTCAGAAACAAAAGAAAATAACTGGAAATATAACTGACAAACATAAATTAATTAAGCGTGTTGAAGATAATATAAACAGGGAGAAAAAACGGGAGTATTATGTTGAAGTTCAATCAAAATTTATTAAGGATTTGAATTTATTTCTTGACAAAAAATGAACTGTGTTTACTTTAAGGCAGCGAATTGCTCAGCTGGAAAAGCAGTTAGAAAAAAATAAATTGCCCCCTTCTCGAATTGAAATAGAGGCCAGGGGCGGAACAGCATATCTTCTGAACTTGACGAAAGGGTATACCCCTTCAGCCGGGATTATTATATCTGTTCCCATAAAAAATCCTAAAAAATAAGAAAAAAACGCGGTTAATAAATTTCTTTTCAGGGTCGTGTTGAATTTTATCCATTTAATAGATAAAATTTACCCATGATCAACCGGCACCTCTCTTCCGCCATACTCGATTCTCTTATAGATTTTCCAGCCGTCCTATTAATGGGGGCCAGGCAAGTTGGAAAATCTACATTGGTTCAAGATCTCTGCAAAAACCATTGGAAAGCGAACTATTTGACTTTAGATGACCGTCGGACACTGGATTTTGCGTTAGAGGATCCTGACGCATTGTTGGAAGCGTTTCCTCCGCCGCTTGCGATAGATGAAGTTCAGAAGGCGCCCGACCTTTTGCGCGCAGTGAAGCGAAAGATTGATCAAAATCGAAAGCCGGGCCAATTTTTACTCACAGGTTCCGCCAATCTGCTGACTTTAAAAAATGTTTCCGAAACCTTGGCGGGGCGTATCGCTCTCCATGAGCTAAACCCATTTTCTTACGCTGAACAACTGCATCGCAAACCTTTGGACTTGACGGCCATCTTTAAAGTTAAATCCGCGCAAGACTTGAACGACCTCTTCTCTGCTGATTCACAATGCCCTTCACCAAAGTTATCGGTAATGCAATCGGTTTTAGGAGGCGGGTATCCCGTGCCGCTAGCGGCTAAAATCAAGTCTTCGGTGCCAAAATATTTTGAATCTTATCGGAAAACTTATATTGAACGGGACGTTCAAGACCTTCAAGCCATAGAACGGTTATCTGATTTTTCACGGCTCTTAGACTTGTGCGCTGCTTCCGCATCTCAACTCGTCAACTTTGCAAACCTCGGAAGGGAATCGATGCTGCCCTACGCCACGCTCCGCCGTTATGCGCAAATTTTAGAACAAACCTATCAAGTTTTTTTCGTTCCTCCCTATTTCACAAATTTGAGAAAGCGAATCTTAAAAAACCCTAAACTCTATTGGACCGATACAGGTTTTCTTACCCATCTCTTGGGGGTCACAGACTTATCTGCAATAGCGCAGTCTTCACATTGGGGCGCGCTTCTGGAAAATTGGGTGGCCATTGAGTTGAAAAAGCTAATTTCGTTGCAATCAAACCCTGTCCGCATTTATGGCTGGAGAACATATCAAGGTCAGGAAGTTGATTTCATCATTGAAATGCAGGGCAAATTTGTGGCGATTGAGGTGAAATCATCTCAATCTCTGCATTCAGTGAACGTAACGTCCATTCAAGCTTTGGCAGGAGAGCTTGGCGAAAAAATAGTCTACACTCTGATCCTATATCAAGGTAAAACCATTGAAACTCTGCGTGAGAAAATATTCGCCTGCCCCATTGAAATTTTCTTTAAAGGATTTTAGTCGCTTACACATTTTCCACCATTCCATAGTTTTTAAGTTTGGCGTCGCTTCCGGTATACCTCTGCTTTCATTGATAAGGCTAATAGTTTTTTAAAAGAGGGGAACTATGTCGCAGCTAGTGATCTGTTCCTTCAGATATTCAAAGCCAAGGTTCCTCAATTGTGTAAAGGGCAGGCGTTATATGGTTTGGGGAGCATATGTTTTAAGAGGCACGATTTAATTAATGCTGAAAAGTACCTTCTTGAGTCCGTTAAAATTTCCAATGATTTTCCTATTCCTTATATTGGTTTGGCTCAGTTTTATCTGCAAACAGGGAAGACAAGTCAATCTGTTGAGGTTGTGAATCAGTTAATTAAAAAATTTGGCGACGATGTATTGAAAAGAGTTCCGGAGCTTTTTAATCTAATGAAAAATCAGGCAAATACAGCTACGACAGCCAAGAAATAGGCATAAGCCTTTTCTAGTTTTGGAGATTTATGGATTAGGGATCAGTTTGATCGCGTTGATGCGTGGGTCACCCGGGCTTGATTCAAGCGTAGATATGGAAGAAGGTACCGCAGAATTAATTGACGAGGTTGTTTTTCCGTCGCCTTTGCCCGCAAGTTATGAGTATCGGTATACCAGTCTTTTAGATGACGGGGAATATTACATGACGGTGTTTGACGGCGCCGGGAATATGACGATGACTCATTTTATCGTAGACCGGAGCGTGTGCAAAGTTACGGGAGTTTCTCCCGCGCAAAGCGCGGTGGATGTCGCGATAACCGCGCCGATAACAGTGACGTTGGACAAGGCTTTATCAACGCTTAATTATTGGAATGGGGCGTTGAACGTTTATGATGGCGGACAGCAGGTTGTTGGTAACGCGGAGTATCTGTCCGAGCCGGAATTGCATTTAGATCAGAACGGGGATGGGGATGTTTTGGATTATGTTTTGCGGTTTATGCCGAGCGCAGGGACTTTTCCTGCGGGGAAGGATTTACGGGTTAGTTTGTATGGATATAGTTTGTTAGGGTTGAACGGAAGATATTTAGATGGAGATGGGGATGGCTCGGAAGGCGGGAATAAGAACTGGACGTTTAAGACGACGGTTCCCGCGCCTTTGATTGCGAATAATTTGATTAGTAACGCGCCCGCTGAGCTGGTTTTGCCGATTGGAACTACGATCCAGTCGTTTAACGCTTCGATTTCTAGAGCGGAGCTTTATTATCGTCCGGTGAACAGTTATCAATTTTATACGAAGTTGGACTTGAAGCCTATGGATGGAAGTTTGTTGTCGTCTAAAGGATATGGGGCGAGCGTGGTTTGCAATGCGACGATACCCGTTGCCGGGGTAGGTTTAGCGAACGGGTTGGAATATTTTATTTATGCTGAGGACAGTAACGGAAAAGCGTCGAGCTTGCCTGTGGGGATATCGCCTGCCGGGTATGTGGGTTTGGGGCAGAAGGTGTTGTTGTACCGGGAGCCGAGACAGGATTTGTTGATGAGCGATGGGTCGCGTGGGAACGATATTTATAATTTGAGTTTTCGGTTGACGGAGGATTTGGCGAGCGGGCATACGGTAGATTTGGATGCGTATGCGATGAACGCGGATTTTACGGCGCGGGTGTTTGATTCGCCATCGGCGCAAGTGCGGGACGTGACGCAAGTCGCTGGATTGTCTACGGGCAATGAGCGGAGTATCTGTCCGAGCCGGATTAAGGAGGATACGGTGGTGGTTGTTACCGCTTATCTTTTTGGCAATTACCCTGGATTTTTTTGTTCGAAATACAAATGCTTTTAATGCTCTTTTTATTCTGACATTATTTTTTTTAACAATATTAAATCCTGATCCATTTCGTATTTGTTCTCCCATGTAACGCCCTCAAACATTGAGGCATTGTCGTTATTTATTGCCAGTCTGCAATAATTAACAAGCTCTTCTTTTTGAATTAACTCCTTCGAAATTGTAGATGAAAAGGGGTCCCGTTTGTATGAAAAAATGGCTTTTGCAATTTGTGTGAATATCCATTTTTGTTTAAATTTAGGCAAGTTTTTGAATTCGGTGTTTTGTCTTAGTATGAGACCCTTAAAAAATTTATAGGCGAACTCACCATTTTGTCCTCCTAAATCAAGTAAAACCTGACCAGCTATAGTTTTTGCCACATAATCGTTTTTTGATAATATTGGCACAAAGAGTTGTTGTATTCTCCTGCTTCTTTCCGGGTCGTACCGTAAATCGTTAACCTTGTCTTCTAGACATCGTATGCCATCATATCTATTTCTTTGGTCAGTGCTTTTTTCCGCAATTTTAAAACAGAGGTCAATGACATCGGGGTCAGCACCTGAGTAATAGTAAATCCCATTTCTCTCTTCGCCGAAAAGAATTTTTCTCAATTTGTTAGTATTTAAGTTGTCCTCCAGGTCCTTAATATCTCGCCTCAGTTTTTTTAAATATTTTTCACGAGAAAAATCTTCGAAAAGTCCTGGAGATAAATTTCTCCTTACTAAATGCCCGTTAAGGTCAACGGTAATGTCTGAAACTCTAACAGAATTTTGATATTTCTCGTGAATACTAAAGGTGAGCTGATTGTTCTTGCGGCTAATGCTTAATGGGTATCCATTAGAGTCTTGGTCTACTGGAAACCCGCTTTCCCAATAAAACAATGTTTTAAAATTATCTCCGTTCATATCGATTAGACATACGGAAGCGGATGATTCATGAATATTGTAAAAGGCAATGGTGTCAGAAGTTATAAATATGGGCAAAATTGCTCTGTATTGGTTCAGCGGATTAAAGGTTGATTTTTCAAAAGTGTCCAGATTGTAAACATCATTGGAGTAAACGATTACCCATTTACCATTTGGGGAATATGAAAGATCGGGTTGTCCAAGTGGATCTTGATTAATAAAGGAATCTTCTATAAGAAGCAGCCTTTTAGTTAGATTCTTGTTTGTGATCCAAACATATGCATTTACATCGGGCGGTATGGGTGCCTCTCGACCAAAAAGACAAATCGCAAAAATATCTTTTCTGGCCGGTAATTCTGTAATGATGAGTTTATTATTAAGATTAGTTGGAGTTGCTTGATTTAAATCGTAAGGTATAAAATCTTTTGCTAAAATCCAACCAAATGAGAAAGAGCTTGTTTTGATTTTATACCAGCCTTCTTGGTCAAATGAATCACTCTGGCCAAGAATCGGGCCAATATAGTCATCTGAAAAACCCATTGGGAGGGGGGAAAGCGCTATAGGTTGAGCAAACTTCATTTTTTCCAATCCATATACTGTTCTTATTAATACGGAATTTGTCGTCATGGCAATGTATAGATTCGCTTGGGTAGAGAATACCGTTCCTGTTTGATAATCGAACCCGGTTGCCCATTTGGGTAGATCAGGATCTACAGGTTCATTACTTAATAGCATTGGAGTGGAGACTCTATCAAGCCAATCCATAGGAAATTTAATTATACGATTGCCGCTGGTTACATATAAATTTCCCCGCTTATCAAGAGTCAGATTTGAAGGGGCAAGTTTTTCTATCTGCGGATCAGAAATTTTTCCGGTTTCATCAGCTCCAAGCGTGAATATTTTACCTGATAAATCCACTAGTCTTATCCTGTTGTTAAAGCTATCAGCAAAATATAAGGTCCCTTTTTTATCAACAGCTATCCCTTCCGGTTTATAAATCTGAGCATTTTTTGCAGCTTTACCATCTCCAGAGAATCCACAGTTTAGGCCTTTAGGGTTTCCTACAATGCAGGTGAAAATTCCATCCCCATCTCTTTTCCATATACTCCCTATTGTAAGAAGATAAATATTACCGTCATTTCCCACAATGACTGAATCAGGCGATATATTTCTGATTGGGTTCGAATCTCCCTCAGGGGGTGCATCTTCGGCATCGATATTGTGACGTTGAAAAATTTTCATTATTTTATTGTCTGGAGTGATTTGAAATATTTTTGGATCATGCCGTGCTTGCGAGCGTTGACCATCTTCACCAATATAAAACACATTGTCCCGATTTACCCCAACATTTCTGGGAGATTCAAGCATTAACCCATTTTCTCTGTTTGGGCCACCAATCAAGTTGACAGCTCCTTGGCTGCTGACTTTGACAACACGACTGTTCCCGTAATCCGCAATGTAGAAGTTACCAGCGTTGTCCAACGCAATTCCAGTAGGTCGTGACAATTCAATATCCTGTGGTTTTAAATTTTTCCAATTAGATCCTTCAATGCCTGATCCAATGATTGTGGTAATAATTCCGTGGGTGTCTATTTTTCGGATGCGGTTGTGCGCAGCGTCTGCAATATATATGTTTCCTGTATCATCAACAGTTAATCCTAATGGGTTAAAGTGTGCATTTGCAGCAGGTCCACCATCCCCTAATTCACCTTCGTATGATTGATTACCATAAATTATGATATTTGATCCGATATCCGAATGGGCTAAAGATATGTTTAGCGTTATATATCCAATTCCTAAAAATAGCGGAATAAGTTTTTGGAATATATTGAATTTCATTTAAGAATGATACCTATTTTTTAGGCGATAGAAAATAGACGCAGTGTTTTAGTATCCAATGCATAAGTAAAACTTATTGAGCTTGGTCTTAGCTCTGGTAATTTATATGTATACCAGAGAAATGATGCAGTTAATTATGCCGGGAAATGGTGGGATACTGATTTGCGTGGTGCCGATAAAGGAGCAAAGCCAGATGGCCTTGTAGATGCTGTAAATAATCCAAATAGTAAAGCCATTGAAGACGGATTAAAATCATCAGATAAATCCTATCTTTTCTACTTTAAAAATGGAATAACGGACAATGGAAGTAATACGAAGAGTAAAGATTCTGGGGCGGCGGATTGCGCTAATTTTGTATCGCAGTGTTTGATTGCTGGCGGGATAACGTTTACAGGGAATTTAGTCAGACCAGAAGGGACTGTAACGCTTACGGATAATTTACGCAGGAGTTTAGAAACTGTGACGCCGCCGATAGAAGTTGCTAAAGGAGGTGTAATTCCATCAGGCTTAAGGTCTGGGGACGTGGCGATTTTTAATAGTGGGAGCAGTTACCATGCGATGATTGTTGTGTCTGGTACAGGTTCAAGCGCTCGATTATCTGGGCATAATACTGATCGGGAAGCGTCTAGCCTTACAAGTACGCTCTCAACCTATGACAGGGTTTATATATTTCAAATGCCCGAGAATGTAACTACAATTCAAACTCCCAGCGATGGTGCCGAACCCGCAGTTTCAAGGTTAAGTGATACCGGCGTTGTTAATCAGAGTTTATTTCAAAAGGTTTATGATCAGGCAGGGAAAATTATAGAGGAGTGGATGAGGAGCATTACGAATAAGTTCACGATTACCGCGACGGATAGCGGGTCGGGGATCAGCGCTATATTTTTTATGCAGAACTCGGCGTCGTTTGAGTCGAGCGTGGACGTGGAAAACGGGACGGCTAAGGTTTTAAAGGAAGTAATTTTGGCGCGGCCGTATCCGCAGAGTTATTCGCTTGAGGCGGCTGATTTGCCGGAAGGGGAAATTTATGCGGTGGCGTATGACGGGTCTGGGAATCGGAGCGTGACGCATTTGACGATAGACCGCAAGCCGCCAGTTATAGCGAGCGTATCACCATTAGAAAATACAATGGATGTAGCGGTAACCGCGCCGATAATAGTGACGTTGGACAAGGCTTTGTCGACCCTTAATTATTGGAATGGGGCGTTGAACGTTTATGATGGCGGACAGCAGGTTGTTGGTAACGTTGCGTATCTATCTGAGCCGGAATTGCACGCGGATCAGAACGGGGATGGGGATGTTTTGGATTATGTTTTGCGGTTTATGCCGAGCGCAGGGACTTTTCCTGCGGGGAAGGATTTACGGGTTGGTTTGTATGGATATAGTTTGATTGGGTTGAACGGGAAATATTTGGACGCGGATGGGGATGGCTCGGAAGGCGGGAATAAGGAATGGACGTTTAAGACGACGGTTCCCGCGCCTTTGGTTGCCAATAACGTGATTAGCAATGCGCCGGCGGGTCAGCCGTTAATGATTGGGACGACGATCCAGGCGTTTAATGCTTCGATTTCTAGAGCGGAGCTTTATTATCGTCCGGTGAACAGTTTGCAGTTTTATACGAAGTTGGACTTGAAGCCTATAGACGGAAGTTTGTTGTCCTCTAAAGGGTCTGGTGCGAGCGTGGTTTGTAACGCTACGGTTCCTGCGGCGGGAGTTAGTTTAAATAATGGGTTGGAGTATTTTATATATGCGGAGGACAGCGCGGGTAAATTTTCGAGCGTGCCGTCGGGGATAACGCTGTTTGGGTATGTGGGTTCGGGGCAGAAGGTTGTTTTGTACAGTGAGCCGAGCGTGGATTTGTTGATGAGCGACGGGTCGCGGGGGAACGATATTTATGACTTAAGTTTTCGGTTGACGGAGGATTTGGCGAGCGGGCATACGGTAGATTTGGATGCGTATGCGATGAACGCGGATTTTACGGCGCGAACCTTTAATACAGCTTCGGCGCAAGTGCGGGACGTGACGCATGGACAGTTGACAGCGCAAAGCTACAGCGCGAGTTTGGACGGGCAGAGCCTGATGCCTGTAAACCATATAGTTTATTTGCGGGAGAAAGACGCGAGCGGGAACGTGGTTCGGGACGTGTTGCCAGAGCGAAGGATTCGCGTGGGACGGAATATGGGGAACGTGTCGATGGCAGTAAATCCGGGGACAACGGAAGATCGCGTGCAGGTGAATATTTCTGGGACTAGTCAAAAACCGGAAGCGGCGACGTTGTTTGCGGCCAAAAGCTTGTTTGCGGCTACGGGGCAAAAAGCAGCGGGGCCGAGCTATACTTTTAGCGTGCCGCACGGATCGGTGCAGCCGGGGGCGGCGGTATATACCTCCTTTGGGGCGCACGACATGCTGATTGGCATGACGGACGTGCCAAAGACTAACACCAATAACGCGCCGGAGATTTTGACCTATATTTTGGACCAGGAACAAAACGGCGGTCAGCCGATTTATTTATACGCGAAGATCGCGGATTTAAAGCGGGACAACAGTTCAGGGGCAGTGTCAACTGCCGCGGTTCGATATCGAGAGCAAGGGACGAGCGCGTGGCAGGAAGTTCCAATGATACTGCAAATGTCGGACACCTACATGGGCCAGGTTCCAGCGCAACCCAGCAATAAGCGGATCGAGTATTATTTGCGCGCCGTTGATAACGAAGGCTACGTTGGGACGGACCCTTGGGTTAGCCCGGAGTCTACGCCCTACAGTTTTGCGACATTGCCGGATGTGACCGCGCCGCGAATAGTGAGCGTGTTTCCTGCTAGCGGGGGGATGATGGAAATTGACAGCCGGATTACGGTTAGTTTTTCTGAGGACTTGGACACGGGAACGCTGAACGCCGCCAATATCCAGCTTTATAAGATCGTTAAAAGCGCGCGGAGCAGCGCGGCGGGGATAGAAGGGATCGGTTTCGTGTTTGGGTTTCACCAGTTGAGCTTTGCGGGGGTGAACTTAACGCCGGATACGGAGTATGAGGCAGTAATCAAAGGCGGGGTGATGGATTACTCCGGCAACAGCCTTGCGGGCGGGGATTACGTGTGGCGGTTTAAGACGGAGAAGCCGTTTCCAGTGATGATCACGCAAGTTAAAGCGAGTCCGCCGCATTTTAAGGATGGGATGGAGTTTAGCTGCCGGTTGTCTACGGCTGTGAATTTAT
>JAHFBY010000011.1:11897-12732 GCA_023249835.1 Elusimicrobiota bacterium
GGATAGTAAGGAAGAAGTGCGGGTTGTGGATGGGGACGGGAGCCCTTCGTATTGGGTTTATCCGGCGAGCTATACGTTGAAGTGGGACGGTAAAATAGAGGGGCAAGCGGTTGCGGACGGGGAATATGCGATGCGGATAGAGGCGGTTGACCGCAGGTATAAAGAGCGGGGGTCAAGCGAAAGCCAGCCGTTTCGGTGGCTGGTGAGAGCGAACGCAACAGTGATGCCCGCGTTTCAGGATTATAAAGGAACAACGAACCTGAATCAAATGGTGTTTGTAAAGAACACAATGAATAATGCAGGAGACTTAGAGTTAAGGTCAACGCGTGGGGAACATACCTTTGAGACCGGGGTGTATGAGAAAAGCATCAACATTTTTGCGGGAGAGACATTTCGGTTGTATAACTTGAGAAATGGGGAATGGAAGGAGGCAGTGGACGAAGGGCATGGATATGTGAGGTATAAGAACCGGTACGAGAACCCCAAAGGAACGCTGTATGAGAAAGGGAAGGTACCGAACAACGATTTTTATCAAAGCGTTGACTTTGTGAGCGGGATATCAACGGTTGAGCGTGGAGGGCAGGCGTCCCTACCATATAGGGTAGAGTTAGTCCCACCGGTAAGTTATGAAGGCAGTTGGGGAGCAGAAAGCATTGAAGTGTTTGGAATCCATGTGGAAAGTCCCCCAACAGGAAACGCAGACTACGACAACAACGCGGAAGTGGAAACCCGGGTAAGGGTGAACAATGAGAACGATAATGTGATTGAAGGGACGATAGAAGCGGTAAACGTGTCGCCGATGATCGCATCGTTTTTAATTGACCGGAGTTCGCCG
>JAHFBY010000272.1 GCA_023249835.1 Elusimicrobiota bacterium
AGATCTTTTGGACAGCGCCGCTCACGACCGAACAGTGGACTCCTTTACTATCCACAAATGGCTGCGCCCTTTGCCCAGGGTATCGGCGGAAAAAAAAGTAGGCGAAGTGGTGGACCTTTTTCGTTTCGGTTCTCCCATTGCCTGCGTGCAAGACCGGACCGGTTTTCCGTTGGGTTTGGTTACGCTGGAAGATATCTTAGAGGAGTTTGTCGGAGAAATTTTAGACGAGTACGATTTGGAAGAAAAACAAAGCCATGAATAATTTTACACCATCAAGGAAAAAACGTGGATACCGGACTGCTGATTAAGATCATACTGCTCCCCTTTTCCGTATTTGCGCCCGGCATTTTTGCGGGCTCAGAAACCGCTCTCATGAGCCTTTCCACCAGCCAACTGAACGCTCTCAAAGAGCGCGCCTCCACTCCCGCGCGCAAAGAGATGTTCATTTTTTGGGAAAACAACCCTGACCGCGTTTTAGCCGCTATTATCCTGGGCAACACGCTATTCACCGTAATCGCCGGAGTTTTAAGCGCTTCTATTGGCAAAGACATTGCCGAAACTTTAGAGCTGCCGGGCAAATGGGTTATCCCTTTGCTCTCCTTTTTTGTCACTTGTTTGGTTTTAGTGTGCGGAGAAATCCTGCCTAAAATTTTAGGACGCCTGCACAGCGTTACGATTGCCCGCTGGGTTATTTTACCTTTAATCCTATTTACGCGCGCGAGCACGCCGGTCATTCACTTCTTAGTGCGGGTGGCCGGAATTTTCGTCCGCATATTAGGAGCTGAACCTTCCACTGAAATTCCAACTTTAACCGCGCAGGACCTGCAGGGGATGCTCGGCTCGGAATTAAGCGCAGAACCCAACATTGTCCCCCGCCGGATACTCAAGAACATTTTAGACTTTGGCTCTTTGCGCGTAAACGAAGTGCAAAAAGAGCGGGGCGCTGTGATTGCCGTTGACATTACTCAAGCCACCCCCGAAGTGATCAAACGCATTTCCAGGCTCCCTTATTCGCGCATTCCGGTTTATCGCGGATCGCTTGACAATATTATTGGCATCATTTATTCTAAAGATTTACTGACCGCTTGGCGAACTCAAGGGCTGCTCCTAATTTACGATTTAATACGCCCGGTTTACTTCGTCAATAACCTCACCCCTGTCTTAAGTTTGTTAAGGGAATTCAAAAAAGGGCGTCACCACTTTGCCGTGGTTCGCAATGAAGAACAAAAAGTTACGGGCATTATTACGATTGAAGATATTTTAGAAGAAATCACCGGCGAAATTTATGACGAATCTAAAACGTATTGACCCTGACCCAAGGCGCGCATGATCCGTTTAGTGCAAGCCATTGTCCTGCGCGCTGAAGACCACCTGGAATATGACCGCAAGCTCACCCTTTATACCCGAGAGTTCGGCAAACTTCGGGCCAAGATCGTGGGCGTAAAAAAAACAGCTTCTAAACTGCGCGGGTTCAGCGTGCCTTTCGTGGAAGCAAAACTGGAACTCTATCTGCACGGCACACCGCGCGCCGGAGCCAGGGACCCGGGAAAAATTATCGGCGGAGAATTGATTGACTCTCATCCGCTCTTGCGCACGGACTGGGAAAAGATGTTAGAAACCGTAACCGCATGCGAAACCGTGGATTTGCTCACGCACCCGATTTATCCAAGTCCCTTAGAGTTTGAACTCCTCCAGAACTCCTTTCGTCAAATGGAAGAAAGTCCTCACCCGATTTTAGTGAGGCTCAGGTTTACGCTTATTTTGCTGCGGCTGTTGGGGTACAGCCTTAAACATCACCCCCTGTGGCGATCCTACAGCGAAGGAGACCGAACCCTTTTGCGTTCCCTCGCCAAATGGGAATGCGCCTCCGCACTTTTCAGCATTGATCAAATTCAACGTTTGGAACAAATGGTGAGCGCCTACCTTTCGCTCCACCTCCCCCGCCCTTTGCAATCGGAAATTTTCAAGAAAAAATTAGCTTATAAGGAGATAAAATGAGATTGAACGGTAAAGTTTCCGTTGTGGCTGGCGTTGGCACCGGCATTGGCCGGGCAACCGCGCTCTTATTTGCGCAAGAAGGATCCAAAGTCGCGCTCATTGCTCGCCGCAAAGAAGTGGCGCTAGAAACTGCGGATAAAATAAATAACAATGGCGGACTGGCCAGCGCTTACTCAAGCGATTTAACCCAAGCTTTCGCAGCGGAAGACACCTTAAAGAAAGTGCATCAAACCTACGGCAAGATTGATATTTTGCACTGTAATATGGGCGCTTTTAGCCTGTCCCCCTTTGAAAAAATGACTGAAACTAATTGGGACGACATGTTTAACGTTAACCTTAAATCCATTTTCTTAACAGTGCGCGCTTGCGCTCCCTACATGACTGAGAACAAAACAGGATCCATTATATTGACGGCGGCGGTTTATGGATTAGGACTAACGCCCCCAAATATGTCGCACTACAACGCTTCCAAAGCCGGGGTCATCGCTCTCACAAAAAGTTTAGCCCTTGAATTTGCGCCCCACCAAATCAGGGTCAACGCCGTTTGCCCCGGAACGATCTCCCACCAAATTTACACTCAAGGCAATAAAAATCTAACCACCGAAAAAAAACTTGAACGCAAAGGTCATCCCGAAGACATTGCCTTTGGCGTACTCTACCTTGCCAGCGACGAATCGTCCTGGGTCACAGGCACGACGATGGTTATAGACGGCGGCGCCAGTGTTGGGATTGCCGGCGCTTAACGGCCAGGAGGGCCCCTTCTTCCTGGCGGTCCGCCGTAAGGGTGCGGCGGATGAGCAAAAGGTTTGCGAACAAAACTCGGGTCCGGAGATCCTTTTAAACAGCGCGGAATCACCGGATAGTTGTTGGTGATATAGTAGGCATAAACCTGGCCATCGTATCCGGGCGCGTAAGTTTTTCGTCCATTACATTCGTCCAAGTCCCCGGTCCCTGGAACATACTCATAATCTTGCACAAATGTTCCGTCATAGGTCCCGCCTGGACCGTTGGGCCTGACCCCTTTCTTAATTCTATACCCGCCCTTTAGCTCTTTTACGCCTTTAGCTGCGCTGTTAGGGTCGGCATATCCATAAATTGCAAAAATAGGAAAACCGTCCGCAGCATATCCCATTAATTTTGAATGTTCGCTGGACTTTTGGCCGGAAAGCAATGGCTTAGGCACGCCGTGGTAATGATAAATGCCGCCAGGCTGCACGTGCGCCATATTTTTGTCAAACCCTAGGTTTATAGCCCCGGACAACGCTTCATATCGCCAACCGGAATTAGGGTCGTTATTCCAAAATTCAGCTGCGTTGGGGTCAAAAGGAATGCCGTTTTGAGCAATTCCAAACGGCCACAACTCAACCTTTGTCAGCGTTGCGGCTATTTGTGGTCGCGCCGGAACCTTATAGTGAAAATTCTGCTCGGATATCGTATTGGGGTTATGCGGGTTGGGGAATGGACCTGTTTCATGGCCCGGAATTCCATTGGATTCGATATGCCGGTAATCCCCTTCCATATAAATTTTCACCCTGTTCTGGTAAGCAGACAATTTTGCTGTTTGCGAAAAGAAAAAAAATCCCGCAACTAAAAAATAAATTAAACCGTAACGCATCCTGTCCATTTCTCCTCCCTCAACTTCTTATTTTTTTTCTCTGCTCAATTAAAATGTTGCTATGATACTTTGCCCCCCGCACCGACCCAAAATAGCGAACAGCCAGCTCGCGCATATACCCCGGCCATTGCGCGGGTTTGCGGTAAGCGCCTTCACAAAAGTTGACCGCCCAACGCATAAACTTTTCCTTGTTCCACAACG
>JAHFBY010000273.1 GCA_023249835.1 Elusimicrobiota bacterium
GCTCGCGCCAGAAGCTAAAATTATTGATCTTATGAATTGTAATCATTAATGTTTAACTTGTCAAACTTTTGTTGTTGCACAGTCGGGAACGGGAGATTTTTTAAATATTGATCGAAAAAGCGAATAGATCGGGTAATGGCTGACCGGCTGAATAAGAAAACCGGAATATGGCCCAAGGCCCAAATCAAATAAAGCTCCGCAGGCACGCCGGCGCGGTCAAGGGCTGCTTTAAAATCAAGAGTGTGCGATATATGCACGATTCGGTCCCAGCGGCCATGGTATAAAAACATTGGCGGATTGTCCTTAGATACGGAAGCAATCGGCGAAGCTTGGCGGAAAATTTCAGGGTTTCCTTGGATGGTGGCATGTAAGAATTGAACGATGAGTTCAGATTGTGGGTATTTCATCAAATTCATGGGGCCTGCTCCCGCAGCTACGGCTTGCACGCGGCTGCTGGTGGCGCTTAATTCCCCTTCCAGGCCATTGGCCAGACCCGTGGTTCCTAAGAGCGCGGCTAGATGAGCGCCTGCAGAATAGCCAAAAACCCCGATGCGATCCGGATCGATTTGATAGAGCTTGGCATTTTCGCGCATCCAGCGCACTGCTTTTTTACAGTCATGAATTTGAGCAGGGAAAACAAAGCGCGGGGCTAGCCGGTAATCAATGTTTACGGACACATAGCCGCATTTTGCGAAACGTTTGGCAATGCCGTTCATTTCCGTGCGTTTGCCCCGGCACCAACCGCCGCCATGGATCACTAATATGCCAGGAAAAGGCCCTTTGCCTGGCGGGACGTAAATATCGGCGAACAATATTTGTTCCGGCAGTTGCGAGTAAACGACGTTTTTATGCACAAAATGAGGTGAAATCTGATTAAGACTTAATGAAGGAAAGGCACCATTCCCATGCTTTTGTTGCGCCGTAAAAAATTGTGAACCAGGAAGTTAAATAGATAGCCGCGGCCATGAGGTAATAAAGTTTGTTTCCTGTACGTTTTGCTTTGCGGAAAAGGAAAGCCACTCCGCTCCCAGCGGCCATGCGGTAAAGCAAAAAGTTAATAAAAGCCCAGGGTTTGATAAATAATGCAAGTAGCCCGGCATTTTGAATAATGGGAATTAATGTTGATACTAATGACATGGTTGTATATTTACCCCTTTTTAAATAATATGCTTACATTATACAAATAAACAAGCGTTTTGATCTTTATCCCAATGAACATGCTTAATAAAATAATTTTAGCAGGGTTAACTACGGTGAGTCTAGTGTGCGTTTCTTGGGCTGGGGCCGCCAATGAACAAATTCCTCAACGGGTGGCAGTGGTCCCGTTTAACTTGGAAAGCGCTGACCCCAATGACGTTTATTTAACCCATGCGCTCCCTTGGGCCCTTTCTTCTGCGTTGTCGCTATGCCCGGATTTGGCGGTGGAAGCCCGGCGGAATATTCGCGAGGCTATGGAAAACCTTGAGGTTATTAATTCAACCTCAGTGTTTGAAGCGGCGCGCGTTGGCGTTTATTTGGGAGACGTTTGGGTTTTGGTCGGGAATATAAAACGAGGCCGGTTCGGTTTACAGATTAAAGTCGATCTGGTGGACGCCCAGTCCGGGAAAAAAATAATAGAGCGATCCTTGCCTTTAGTGCGTAATAGCCAGTTGCTTAAAACGGTCAAATTTATGTGCCGGGAAATGGCGGGAAAACTATCCGGTTCGCCCGTGTCCTCAGATCTGTTGACTAGTTTTCCTTCCTCGGAAGAAGCTTTTCGTTATTATGCTTTAGGCCAAGAAGAGCTAAGCTATGGACAACTCAATCATTTAACGCAAGCGGAAAAATATTTTAGGGCGGCGTTGGCTATTTATCCCCAATTTGGATTAGCCTATGCCGGTCTTGCCAATACTTTTCTTTTCCGGGGGACCTTGAGCCGTGATGTGGGACTTGATTATTCTGGGTTTATGGACAGGGCGTTGGAATATTCAGAAGTTTCTTTAAAATTGTCCGCTGATTCGCCGGAATGTTTAAGCGTTTCCGCCCATGCATTGATGCAATCCGGTAAACCCAAAGACAAAGAGTTCGCTAAGGAGCTCATTGCCCGAGCGATTAGAATTAAGCCCAATGAGTATTTTTACTATTATATCCAATGGCGATTACAAGGGTCTAGTATCGAGGACCCGCTCATGGATAAGATTTTAAGGCTCAACCCTAAGTTTGCCGCTCTTTATTTTGAACGGGGAATGGCGTTTTTGAGTAAAAATCAAACGGATGTGGCATTGAAAAGTATGTTAAAAGCGATCGCGCTTGATCCTGGTAACGCGCTTTATCATGTTTATTTAGGCGTTGTTTACCTTAAGAAAATAGCGCCGGATGACGCGCTGCGTTGTTTTGTCCGCGCCGCTCAACTAGACTCAAATTTGCCCGCGGCGTTTTTAAATATGGGGATAGTTTATATGCAGCAAGATAAGCTAACCGATGCTGAAACCACAATAAAAAAAGCAATTCAACTAAACTCGAATTATGCGCCCGCGCATTTTAATTTGGGCCTAGTTTATGGACGTATGAATAAGCCTGAAAACGCCATTGATGAATTTAAATTTTGCGTTAATATAGACTCAGGCAATTCAATGGCTCACGTTTTACTGGCGCAGGAATATTTGAAGATTAAAGAGCGCAGGCCTTAGCGCTCCGAGACGAAGAAGTTTTTAATTTTCGCTACAAACTTATGATATACTAATCCCTATTATGAATAGCGGATTAGGTATGATGAAAATTAACTTTATCGGAATGATCGTTTTCAGTTTGTTTGTGCGCAACCTGTTTGCTGCCGAGACAGTGCCTGGTTCCACCGTTACTTTAAGCCAATGTTACGAGTGGGCCAAGGAGCAGAGCCGCGATTTAAAAGTCTGGCAGGAAAATATGGAGCAGTCCCAAGCCAAGGCGCGCGCAGCCTTGGGTGGGGCCCTACCTGATGTGAAGTGGGATTTCAGCGAGAGTTTGCAAGATCCGAGCGGCGTGGATCGTTTGGAATCCAAAGGGTATAGCGGGTTCGTTAAAAAAAATCAAACCGATTCCACTTTAAGTGTGCGCCAACCAATCTATTCTGGGTTTAAAGATTTTTCTGCGCGGTCAGGGTACTTGCGCCAGCGCGCTGCTAATGCCCTCAAGTTGGAACGCGCTAGGCGGGAAATATATGCTACGGTGGCGCAATCGTTTTATACGGTGCTGCAATATCAAACGGAATGGAGCAACGCTGCTGCCGCGCTCGTCTTGGCGCAAGACCGGGTCAAAGAATTGAACAGTTTTTTGCGCATTGGCAAATCGCGCGAGAGTGAACTCTTCGTCGCTCAAGCCCGGATTTCAGCCTTAAAAGCGCGCATGCAGCGGATTGCGGCTCAGGAGCATTCGGCGCGCGAAGAGTTATCATATTTAACAGCTCTGGACCTGTCGGCTTGCTCGCTCTCCGACCAGGTCCTGCTCCCTCCGCCGGTTCAGGGCCAAGGCGTGCTGCTGGAGCGCGCGCGTTTGCGCACAGACCTAAAAGCTCTTAAGGAAGAGGCCGCGGCCGGGCAATACCGCATTCGTTATGAACGCGGTTTTTTCTGGCCAACCGTGGGTGTTTTAGGCCGCTACTACACGCAGCGGGCCACGTTTTTAGAGGACGTGAAGTGGGACGCGAGCTTGAACTTCACTTTGCCCATTTATCAGGGAGGAACGGTCCAGGCCAATATTCGCGAGGCGGAGTCCGCTCACCGGCAAACTCTCGCGGAACTTGCGGACCTGGAGCGGCGCATTTTTCATAGGGTGAGGGACTTGTCCGAGCGG
>JAHFBY010000274.1 GCA_023249835.1 Elusimicrobiota bacterium
CAGGCAAAAAACCGGCTGGTCGCTATTTGTTTTAAATGATACGCCGCGCCTGTTTGCGCTAGGGCTTTTAACTCTTCTGCGTTTAACCGTTCCGTCAAATACCTGGATAAACCAGACTGCTCTTTTTTTACTTTCGAAAAATCAATGGAATGTTCTAAATCGCTTGCCAACAAGAAACGTCCAATGGCGCCCCCGCCCCCGCCCCCGCGAAAGCGGGAATGAGGAACTGGACTTTTTACACTTGGTCCCTGCAATACCCCCAAATAGTCTGCCAAACTCATTTTTCCAGCAGCTTGCTGTTCCATAGCCAGATCTAACGCTTTTAGTTCAGGACTATAAACTTGTTCTTTTAACTCTTGCACCTTGCCAAACAGCCGGTTTAAGAGTTCCCCAACTTGGGCGTTGCCTGTAACCGCGGCCTTATAGGCATCCACATGCTGAAGATAGAGCGCTTCATCTTCAATGCCAACAAAATCCAGTCCTTTTTCCGGGCCCAGCGGTTCATACAACCGGGTTTGCGGATCCATGCCCGTTAGTTCAGGCCCGGTTATTCTGCCCTGCTTTACAAAATGGTTTGCTAACTTGCGCATAACGCCGACGTCTGGAAAAGCGCGGTAAGGCCCAAAATTAAAAGAGCCTTTAGCTCCTTCTAAGCCCACCAGTACCACTTTGTCCTGGGCAGCTGTCTTGGCAAGGAAATCAATCACTTGGGCTGTAGCCGTTTGTGCCCGGCTATTTTCATGGGCGTCTTGGATATGGACTACTAGCCCCTCCCCTTTATGCCACCCTTGGGGCAAGTAAACTTCTTTAATTGCGGCAGTATCAGCGGGCAGCTTTTGCAGCCAGTCCGGCAAACCCGGATAATGATTAGAAAGCGCGGTTGTCCCTAAACCTGTTTGATCCCAACTCTTGGCATTAATCGTTAGACCTGATACCCAATTAGGATTGCTGGGCAGTTGGGCAATAACTAAAGCTTCCCGCCGTTCCTGCCAGATCCCTTTAGCGCCTAAGGCTGCCCCGGCAAAAGCATGGACATAGAAGACCACGCTGGCCATCACTAAGGAGAGCGCGCGCCCAGGTTTAGAACTGCTTAAAACAAATAGTTTATTCATGGTTAAGTCATTAATTTTAAACTATAAACAAGCCTTTAGTCTTAAACTAAATGTAAACTTTTCGTAACATTTTCCGTCGGAGATTAATAAAATCTATAACAATATTTATAAAATATATGTCTTTTATAGCTATACGACTTATAATGAATATATGAGGAATTACTTTAATTTTAAGTAGTCGTGAATTTCATATCAGGGGCGAGGCTGGAGGAGACGTCCCCATCCTTATTCCTTTTTTCTTTGGAAAGGGACAGTCCCCTTCAGGGGACGAAGTCTCACTCTCGTCCTTTAGGGCATGCCTCGCCCCTACGGAAGCCTACGTGGAGAATCCACACTGTCTGAACCACAAAGCAAGGTTAGGGGGGAGTTGATTTTTTTTTAAAATATGGTATATATTAAGGAAGACGGTCCCCCCTGGCACTCTTTCCTGATCCAAGTTAATTAGCGTAAGAGGAACAATATTAAATGCAGTTAAAGGCAAAAAAAATGTTACAAAAATGTAACAAAAAGTTTAAGACTCCTCAAGGTCATATATTCAATAATAAGTTTACAATGAACTGGAAAAAGGTTTTATGATTGGATTTTGGGCAGCTTACAAAAATAGGCCTGTTTTACAGTCTATGGCTCTCACCATACTCCTAGCTTTTATTTTTTCCACTTTTTCTGCTCCTTACGCGCAAGCTTCGATTTGGTCGGAACGTAAATCTGCCCTGGAAAAAAACAGCCGGTCGCGCGAAAAGTTGGACCGCGCCATCAAGGTTCCCAAACGCGGCGCTAACCCCGCTGCCGCCGGGCCTTCTACCGCGGGCGCTTTAGAAGGACAGAACCTGCTCAACTTTGAAATTCCCCAAGAGTTTGGAACAGTGGTAGAAAGTTGGGCTCCCCAGTCAACTTCTGAGAACGCAAAAGAAACTGATCGAGTCACTTCCGGTTACCCGCTGGTCATTCACATTCAAGACGCGCACGGCCATTATGCGGCGCAAAAAAACTCCGCTCATATCCTTAAACATTTAGTGGAAAAAAGCCGAAAAAGCGCCGGTCCCTTAGCGCTCAAAGTGTTCATTGAAGGCGCTTGGGACAAAGTGAACCCTTCCTGGGTAAGCGCTTTTCCCGACAAAAAAATAGTCGCAGAAGTCACTGAATCCCTTTTAGAGCAGGGACAAATTACCGGCGAAGAATACCTTTCCATACTTTCCGGTCCGGGAACGCTCGAAATCGCAGGCGTAGAAGACCGCGAAATTTATGAAGCCAACGTAAAGTCCAGAACCCTGCTCAACAGCCAAAGGGAACAAATTTTAACCGCTGTATCAAACCTTGAAAAAAGGTTTAAACCAATTAAATCCAAACGCTACTCGCGCGGACTCTTGGACGCCGACTGGAACGCCCAAAAATTTGAAAATAACGAAACCCCTCTTAAAGATTACCTTTTAAACTTGGCCGGCAACGCGCGGCCAAGCGAAACTATTTATCCCAACCTTGCCCAACTCTTTGAACTTTTTAGTTTAGAGTCGCGCGTTTCGGTAGCGTCTGTAGACTCAGAAACTAAAGAGCTGACAAAAGTTTTAAACGCCACGCTGGAGAAGTCCACATTAAACCAACTCATGCAACTGAACTATAAATTTCGGTCCGGTCAGCTACCTGGAGCGGAATATTACCAAGCTCTGGAACGATTGGCAAAAATTTACAGCATTGCCATGCCCGCAACCAACGTTTATATCCACTACCTTAACAGTTCAAGCGCCATTAACCAAGAAAACGTGCACGCTGAACTGGCGGCTTTTGAAAAGGCCCGTTTTAATCAATTGTTGGACGCGCTTCCCTCAGAAGATAAACAACCTGTAGCCCGTTTAGTTAACATGAGCCGGGCCCTGCGCCTACAATCCAAATTTTGGAACGAACGGTTCTCCCCGCAAGATTGGAACGACTATCAGTCTTTAAACCGCGAACTAAAGTCGAGCGGCTCCAACCTTTCCTTATTAGATATTGAAAACTATATCAACGGTCAAGAAACAACCTTGTCCTTGGCGCGGGTCCAACCTTTAAATTTAAATAACGCCCAGTTTGCGCGCAACCGATTTTTGCAGGAAGCTTATTACAAACTTGCTTTTAAACGCGACCGCATCATGTTTAACAACCTCTTTAAAAACTTAGAGTCCATTAAAGAGCAAAATTCAAAAAAAGAAGTTGAGCCCGTGGTCATGATTGCGGGCGGTTTTCATACTCCGGGCCTCACCAGCCAACTGCGCGCGAAAAATGTTTCCTATGTGGTGATACGTCCGAAACTGTCTGCTTCTAATATCTCCCTTAGTCCCCCCACTAAGGGAGATATTAAGAGCAGACTAACCAGCCAAGATAAAAACACGGGCTACGCCGCCAAAACGCAAGAACAACTGGAAAACCTGGACGCCTTAAAGTCCGGCGAACTTGAGGCTGATAAAAAAATTGACCTGGTCAAAGAAATTGTGGCCAACCGTTTACGATTGGTTGGACCCATGGACCGCGGCGGCAAGAGCTACTTTTTAGCTTCTTACCAAGGCGAAAAATCTCGGATCCATTTTTTACTCCGGTTCGCGCCTAAATCAATTGATCCGGGCCCTTTGGCAGCGCTAAAAAATAACAATTTTCGCGCTGCTCTAGCAGCGGCTATCGGCACTTTGCGCGAAGGACCCGGAACCATCCTTCCGCAAGATCAACTCG
>JAHFBY010000275.1 GCA_023249835.1 Elusimicrobiota bacterium
AGCGTGGCCCTAACGTACTATTTTCCCAGCGACGCGGAACACTTAGACGAGTTGATCACTAGCCCCAAAGATAAATTTAAGGAAATTTGGGATCGGGAAATGGAGAAACAATAAAGGAAAATAAGTTATAATGAAACCCGTTAACCATGATAAAATTATTTTTTCCGGTTTGGGCGTTATTGATGGTTTGTCCTTTAGCCCAACTCGAAGCTGTTCCTCCTCCGCCCGGATCGCCTCAGGTAGATTTCCCGGTTTGCCGGACTAATCGGGTTGCTTTAAACTCTAACGTTCAACGTCTGAAATCCGCTCCTTTTTTTTCAAGCCTATCAACTAAAACAACAGCCTACGTCATAGTTGTTCGCGTGGACTTCAGTGATAAGTCCATGAGCAACAGCCGTGCGGACGCCGAAGCTTTTATGGAAAAAGTGAAGAATTTCTATTTGGAAAACTCCTATGACTTGCTCTACGTGAGCGCCACTGTCACTACCCGCACTTCTGGCGGCAGCGCGGGTTCGCTAGGGGCTTACCGCATGTCCAAATCGTTGGCCACCTACGCTCAAGGAATTTGTTCAAACTATTCTGACATTGCCAAGGACGCCCTAAGCGCGGCCAGCACCGATTATAATCTTTCAACCGGCGCGCCCGGAGGAAACGCGTTCCATCATATTATGGTCTACCACGCTGGAATTGGCGCAGAGACTGCCGGAGATTCCGGATGCCAAACCAACAATTTTTGGTCCGTATACGCGCCTACGGTGGCGGCTTCTGCCGCTAACACCGAGGGAGTTCAGGTTCCTTTTCAATATAATGCTTTGGGCAGCGCGGTTACAACTTATTTTAACGGAGTTACCATCGTGCCGGAAAGCGAGGACCAGAACATTGACCCATTAGGAGTGATCTGTCATGAATACGGCCACCAGTTGGGGTTGCCTGACCTCTACAAAACCTCAGCGCAGTCGGTGGTGGGGGAGTGGAGCTTAAAGGACGGCGGCATTTATATAGGAACGCCTTTAGGTTCTAACCCGGCGCATTTAGATGCCTGGTCTAAGAAATTTCTGGGTTTTTCTTCGCCGCGAACTATTTCTCCGAGCCCGGTTGGGACCTATGTTTCTTTAGGCTACGCTTTAACCGGAAACACCGCATTTTTAAGAATTCCGGTAGGAAGCAGCTCAAGCGAATATTTTTTAATTGAACGGCGCGGTAGCGCCGCGCTTACGGGCAAAACGTACGATAACGCTTTGCCTTTTGGCGCGCCTGCCCAAGGCTACCTCATTTGGCATATAGACGATACAATCGCTTCCAGTGAAACCAGGTTGACAGCCAACACGGTTAATAACGGCGCGCCCAATTTCGGAGTGGACTTGGTGGAATCTTCTGGTTACGGGATATCCATGCAATCGAGCAGCAAAGATACCGACCCTTTTCCTGGAACTTCAGGCAAGAGTCTCTTTGCCGGCCCCCTTTCTAATTCGTTTGGCGGCAGCCAAACGGGGATAGTGGTCACAGGGTTTGCCGGCGGCGCGCTATTTGTAAGAAGCGCTTACACTGCGGACACCCTGGAGATCACTAAAACTATAAACTACCCCAATCCGGGCGGTGTGGGGTACGCGCAAAAACAGGGCGCGGCGTCTAACACCGTTACGACCATTGTCTTAAATGTTTCAAAAACGCCTAAGTCCATAGTCCTTGCTATTTATGATTTGGGCGGAAACCTTGTGCGCTCTGTGCCCGATACCATGATCCTTGCCAACGGCGTAACTTCAACATCGAGCAAATTTGCTTATGAGTTCCAGTGGGACGGGAGGAACAACGCCGGAGAGTCAGTCTCGCCGGGGACTTATCTATATCGATTTAAAGTGGACGGCACAACCACTAAAACCGGTAAGGTAGTGCTGATCAACTAGGAGCCTGAGCAATTAAGCTCACTCAATTTTCCGAAACAGAATTATTCCAAAAATAAAGAATATTAAATTGGCTAGCCATATGCCCAGCCAGGGCGGCGCTTTACGCGATTCGCCCAGGGCTTGACCAACAGTGATCAGCATCATATACGCAAAACCCACTAAAAGCGCCCAAGAGAGCGATTTCATTCGTTCAAACCCTTTTTGACCGCGCCCTCCTCCGGCTGGAGTGGTTTTAAGAGCAATGGGTATGCCGACAATGAGTACGAGGAAGTGAGTGAATGGAAAAGAAAACTTTAAGTGAAGTTGAACCTCTTCCCGCAACGAAGAGATGCCTAAATTTTGAATATGTTGAATATAAGCCTTTAACTCTCTAACCGAAAGCTCTTGCGGCAGGATTTGTTGAGGGACCATGTCGGTGGGCACGTCTTGGATGTTAAGCCGGGCTGCGGCAAAGGGCACTTCCTCTACGATTTCGTCCCCGCTTTTTGAGAATAGCCGGATGATTCCCTCATAAAAAAACCAGCCTTTTTCTTGGGTCCATTCCGCTCTTTCCGCTTTCAGTTCTTGGCGCAGACTGTAGTCTGGGCCATACTCTTCTACTATAACTTTTTCCATGGAGTTGTCGGTTAAATTAAAGTGTTTGGCGCTGATTCGTTTTTTATCTTGCAGGAGAACGATGATATCGTCCCAAGCGGCGCGATGGAGTCCCACTTTGTCAACGTAGGTCCGGTAGAGGGTCCGTCCATAAGAGGTGGCCCAGGGCATAACCGTATCGCCCAAAATAAAGGTCAAAATTACGAGCGACCCGCCAATGACAAATAACGGTTTGATAATGGTCCGCATGGAAATGCCGCTGGCTCGCAGGCAAAAAAGTTCTCCGGAACTGGCCATGTTTCCTAAGGTTAAAACGCTCGCTATTAAAGTGCACATGGGCAAGGCTTGAACCAGCCAGAGCGGGACCATAGCGAAGAGGTAGGGGACGATGATTTTAATGGGAACGTCCTCTTTAATAAAAACTTGCAGCCGGTCAAATAAGTGGCCAATTTGAATAACTACGGCGAAGAGGATAGCCGTGAAAATAAATGGTTTGGCAAATTCTTTGGCAATATATTTTTGTAAGATGCGCACGGTAAAACTCATTAACGTTGGGCCAATCGTTGCCAGAGCGCCAATCCCGCGCCCAACATGATGAGGTTGGGTATCCAACTGAGCAGGATAGGAGGCAGCGCGCCTTGAGTGGATAAGGATATGGAAAAAACCATTAGTCCGTAGTAAACCAAAATCACGACAATGCTCATTCCAAAGCCTACGGCGCGGTTTCCTTTTTTAAGTTGTATGCCCAGCGCCGTGCCTAAGATTATAAACAATAAAGGGGCAAAAGCCGCGGCGATCCGCAAGTTTGATTCAGTGTCAATTTCTAGGGCTTCGGGGCTCCCTTTTTTTTCAAGGATTCTTTTAATGCGAAGTTCGCCGTATGTCATTTCGCGCAGGGAATTCATCCGCGAAGCGTTGTTTTCTTTGAGCGGGATGCGGATAGTAAAGCGGTTAAACCGGGTAATAATATATTCGTTGTCTTTTTCCGGGTTAGGTTGGTGAACAGTGCCGTTAGCCAGTTCAAGCGCCATATCACCTCCGGGCAAAGGGTTCAGTTCTCCTTGGGGCGCCAAGATCCTGGTGGGCGATCCCGCAAGGTTCATTTTGTATATTGTAATGCCCGCCAAATTTTTCTTTTTGCGGTCCATCTTTTCCACGATGACTTTATATTCGCCGAAATGGTTCATAACGCCGGCAGAAAATAGCGCCAAAGGACTTTTCTGCGCTACCCTATACTGCATGTCCATAAAAGTTCGAGTAGCTTTAGGCACGACGTGCATGTTGAAGATTAATAGGAAAAAACTCAAAAT
>JAHFBY010000276.1 GCA_023249835.1 Elusimicrobiota bacterium
ACCCCCGCGACACCACGGCTTTTAACAATCCGCAGTTAGCCCTAGAGGAATTAAACGGGAGCATTGTCATTGACGAAATTCAAAGAGCTCCGGAAACTTTTCCATATTTAAGGTATCAAGTCGATCAGAATAAAAAACAAAAATTTTTAGTGTTGGGCAGCGCCTCCAGGGACTTGATACGGCAAAGTTCGGAATCTTTGGCTGGAAGGATCTCTTATTATGAATTGGGAGGACTCAATTTAATTAATATCGGCGGGGACCACTTTAATTCCCTCTGGCTTCGCGGTGGATTTCCAGTTTCCTACTTGGCTGAAAGTGAAATGAAAAGCATGCTTTGGCGAGAACACTATATCAGCTCCTTTCTAGAGAGAGATATCCCTCAACTTGGCATCAAGATCCCCCCTAAAACACTGCGCAGGTTTTGGACTATGCTTTGCCATTATCACGGCCAAATCCTAAACTATTCAGAGTTGGCGCAATCTTTTGGGGTGAGCGATATGACCATCCGCAGCTACATTGAAATATTAGAAGGAACGTTCATGATCCGCACGCTGCAGCCCTGGCATGACAATTTAGGCAAACGGTTAGTGAAGCGACCTAAGTTATACATTAGGGATTCGGGTATACTCCACTGTCTCCTTACTATTAACAACAAACGAGAACTTCTATCTCACCCTAGGCTAGGAGCCTCTTGGGAAGGTTTTGCCTTAGAAAACATCATCCATAGCATTGGCAAAAAAAGCCATGAAATATATTTCTGGAGCACTCATTCAGGCGCTGAAGTGGATCTGTTTTGGCAACATAATGGAAAAAACTGGGCAATTGAGTTTAAATTTCAAGACGCTCCCTCTAAAACAAAATCCATGTCTTCAGCTCTCGCCGATTTAGAAATTTCTCACATGTGGGTGATTTACCCTGGAGATAAAACCTATTCCATCGATAGCCGAATTACCGTTACTCCATTATCAAGCTTACCTGAAAAATGGAACTATTCCTAGAATTTGCTATCTAATTATAGATACGCTCTAAATAACATTCTATTTTATAGAGTATTTAAGCGATTTGAGGTCATTTATTCTTAATTTAGGTGGATCAAGCGGTTGGCGACAGACTGGATGGTTTGTTTCATTTCGTCTTGGCTTTTATAGTCTCCGGAACCGGCGGAAACGATCTTTCCGGTTTCAACATCGATCATGCTGACGTTTAAAAAGTAGGAGTCGCCCATTTTACTCAACGAGCCAGTGATCACTTTTTGGGCGTTTAGCATCTTGCCGATTTCAGCCGCGCCTTCACTCGAGGTGACGCCGCTGGCCGCAAACACATGCTCCTGCATGACCTTGTCCACATATTCCCGGTCCAAAACATTGTAGTAGCCAATTCCTAAATTCACGACTTCCGTGCGCAACAGTTCGGAAACGATCGGAGCGGCTTCTGCCGTGCTTTCGCTTTTCGTGCTGATCGAAATCACCGCGATATTAGAATTTTGCGCAATGGTTATGGCGCTTGAACGGCGGTTGGATCCCCCGCCCTTATAAGCGATCGGAATCATAGGCGCTTTTTTTCCTTCTTCGGTATACATCTTCTTTTTGATGACGTCAACGATGCCTTCGGACGCTTTATCCAGGTTCCCGTCTTTGGTAAAACCGCCGCGCGAAACCTTCACCGTACCCAGTTCCACTCCCAGCTTTTTATCTGAAAAACGCGCAAAGATGGTCACGCCTGTTCCTTCCACGGAATCTCCGTTGCCCACCATCTCCATCATGCCCATCATGCTGCCTAAACCGCCTGAAAACTTAATAAGTTTGGGTTCAACTAAAAGGGTTTTTTCCGAGTCTGCCGTTTCGCCGGTCATGACCACGGGCAAATTGGCGTTTTTCATTGCTTGCCGAAGAGAGTCTCGGACTTTTTCCAGGACTTTGACTTTCATGTCTTTTCCTGTGGAGTCCAAAACTTTCGAGATTTCAAAGGACTTGTATTGGCTAAAAAAAGTGAAGTCCGCAAACTCCTTGACGTCTTGACCATCGCCGGCAAATAGGTTCGCTGTTGCCGAAATAAAAAAAATACTGAAAATAGTAGAAAGTCGGCGTATCATACGTATTAGCTCCGTAATTAAAAATTGAGGTCCGCCACAATTGTTCGAGTACCCTAAAGGTTCGAAAAATTGCGGCGGACTTTTAATAACTTTTTATTAATTCTAACGGTTTATTTTCTCTTTGTATTGACAACAGTCCCTTCGACAACGTAACCGGTTTGACCTACCACAAAAGCGTGCCAGCCTTTATAATAAATCACGCCGTCTACAAGCAAGTCGCCCCCGCCTTTTTCAATGGCGCGGTCGGTCGCCTCTTTAATGTCGGGTACTCCGGTTGGGAACCAAAGTATGATCCATTTCATGTCCTTGCCCTGAACGCGTTCGCCGCGAGTGCCCTCAATTTCACAATTTTTAGATGATAGCGCTGTGAAGTCCACTAAACGACGAGTGCAGCCTGCCAATGCTAACGCCATAATTCCCAGTTTAACTATATTTTTAAGTTTTTGCACGATCTTAACCCTCCTCTCTAGATGCTGTATCTCTGGTGTTGCCCGATCAAAAATATTGTGCCATTATACTATAAAAAATCCTGAAAATTAATCCTTAAGCCGACAGAGATCGCCTTTTTTAGGCGTTGACCCTTGAACCATTTTGGCCACGGACAACCGCTCGTTGGAATGATTGACAATTTCCAGAACGCCCAGCTCCTGCTCTTCACGGCCTAAAACCATCCCGGAATCAGGGTCTTTTATTTCCTGGCCTTGGGAAACCACTTTTAGTTTTTGACCTTCTTTAAGACCAGACTCTGTTCCAGCGCTTAAATAAATATTGCCGCCCGCCACCTGCGCGACGCGGCAACTCCAAGGTTTTTTATTGACCTGATAAGTGATGTTTTTTGTCATTTGCGCAACCGCCGCGCGCAGAGCGTCCCCTTCGATCGTTTCCGCGTATCCGCCTTTTGTCCCCATACCTAAAAAAGAGCCAGAGGCAACTTTAGATACTCCTTTGCCCGAATCTGCCAGCAGTATTTCTCCTGTTTCCACGTCCACCACTCTAACGTCTACCGTGCAAGAAGCTTCCTGCCTTTTTGACTGCGTCACTAAATAATCCGAGCCCGTGGTGCGCACTCCAAAATTTGAAATGGCTCCGGTGAGGATGGCGTTTAGGCCCAAGATCTGCCCCATTTTAGCAGCAGTGCCGGGATCCACTGCTCCGCTTAGCCCCAGCTTCTGTTCCTCTAAAAGTTTATTTATCTTATCCCTTTCCACCACAATGAACTTTCCGGTTTTAACCAGTTCCGTGATAAGGATATCCGAAGCCGCTTCGCCGAGTCCCCGATTTTTTCCATAGGCGGACTTATCGTCAAAATCAATCATTCCAATCCGACGTTTCGGGCCCGTATAGTCGGACTCGGCTTTCTTAGTAACGTTAGCCGACACTTCCTGCTTCATCTTGACGCTTGTGCGCGCAGCGCATCCATTGAAATAGGACGCCAAAATTAAAGATCCAAAAAAAACGTACGTTCTTCTCATCATTTCCTCCGCTAATTTATTTATGCGCCAACGGCAAATTGTCCAACATCATTTCCACAACGATGCGGGACTCCGGCACCAAAAAAGTGCCCCTCATCTTTTCTAATTGCCTCTCTGCAACTTGCCGGACCGCCGCCTGTTTAGCTTCATCCACAGACAAATAAAGTTCAGGTTTAAACCAACTTCTTT
>JAHFBY010000277.1 GCA_023249835.1 Elusimicrobiota bacterium
TTTTGCTCTTGTCCTTTGCGGTAGCGAGCCCAAACCGTGCGTACCCCGTTTTTATTCATGCGTTTATCCAGGCTCAGGTTCTTTAAATTGGACAGGGCTCGTTGTGCGTTTTGATCTTCAGGGTCTTTGGCCAACAACTCTTGCAAGCTTTGCGCATAGGCTTTTTTTACTTGCTCGATCGATTCCTCTACGGGAACGGGTTGTTCTTCTTTTGCAGAAAGGTTAGGACGCAAAACAATATAGGCAATCTCTGCGGCGCGGAGCCGTTGGGTTAGACCAGGAGTGTGAAACCCTCCGGCAATGAGCACTACTGGAGCGTTGGGCGGCTGAACCGAAAGTTTAGCGACGAGGTTAGCTGCGAGCGTTCCGTCGCGCTGAAAGGCGAGGCGGTAATAAGCTTTTTGTAAGTAAACGCTCTGATTATAGGTTAAGGCACTCTTGGCAAATTCTGTTTTGGTTTTAATGCCCCTTTGCCAGGCGCGGATATCCCAGCGCAGTTCCAGGCTTTGCACGGCTTCCGCCATATTTTGCAGGTCCGGTTTGGCTGCTGCCTCTTGCCAATCTTCCGGGGAAAACTTTTCGCTCCAAAAGCGTTCTTCCCGGTCCAAAGCGCGGTCTAAGTCCGCTAGTTTTTGCACGTAAACGTCCTGACCCGTCAAGTCCAGGACAATTTCCTGATCCAATGCTTTGAGGGCACGAGCAATTTCTGAAGGTACAATTATTTTTTCAGCGGCTCGCAGGTACTCAACATAACGGTTCAGGACCGGCTGTTCTTTTCCCAAACGTTTTGACCAATCGCAAAGGGTTTCACATTGGGGGGCCAAGGCGCGCCACTCAATTTGTTGCGCAGGAGAGATATTTTTTGCAATGAATTGCAGGGCTTTAATTTGAGCTTCCTTAATATCCTTTGGTGAAAACGTAGATTCCAGCTTTTCCAACTCTGTTAGATGAACCAGGTTCGGGTAATTTTTAAACGCAGGATAAGCTTTGAGTTCCGTTAGGATTTGGTTTAGAGGTTGATCAAGACCTGCCAGGCGAACATATAAGCGGTCGTATCGGGCCAGTTCCGGGTTGTAAGCCAGGGCCTTGATCGCGGAGGCGCGTTCTTTAAGTTGGCGCACCCGGGTGAGCCAAACTTTGCGCACCGGGTCTAAGAGCTCTCGACAGCGGAGGTTGGCAGTATAAGCGGTTTCTTCTTCAATGCCCTGCACTTTAATTTTATCTAATCCGCCGGTCATTAAAAAATAATCTTCGCCCTGAATGATCCCTTGCTTGAGCATAGACTCCGCCGCGTTTTTTCGTAAAGTTGTAAACGGCAGCGCTCCCAACCATTTGGACCGGACGGCTCCCCAGGCTCCTTCAATATAAACTGGAGTGGGGCGATTTTTTTGCAGTTGCGTAATTTTTTTCAGGAGCGCGGCGCTATTTTTTTGGGCGGCAAAATGGTTATGCGCATCTTGAATGTGTACCACGAACGGTTTATTAGAGGCGGTTGCCGGCGGTTGCCAAATTTCTACTATGTTCGCGACGTTTTGCGGAATTGTAGCTTTCAGGTTTTCTAAAGCAAGGTTCAGTTCTTGGGGTGCGCTGGATAATGAACCGCGTGTTATTTTAAACGAGGGGTTTTTTGGGGAAAAAGTTGCGGCGTAAGCGGGCAAAAACAAGTTTGATAGGATCGAAAAAACAAGAGCGCAGCTTGTAAGTTTAACGAAATGGCCAAGACATTTTTGATTCTTAACAAGGGCCACATTGACCTCTTAAAAAAATAAATGGACTAAACAAAAACCACCCTCACCTTAATTCTAGTTTTTTTATTATCCGGTTATCTTAAACTTTTTGTAACAGGAATGTAACATTTTAGCTAAAATCAAGGCAAGGAATAATTTTCCGTTGGGTATTTTAAAAAAAGCCGCTTTTTACATTTAAACCTCATCGTCGCGAATCTTTAGAACGCGCCAGAGATTTTCTCCGAGAGCGTCACGCGGCAGCTTTGCTTTGAACAGGCAATGGAGTTTAAAAATATAACCCATGAAAATTGAGTTGTAACCACTCAATTTTCATGGTATGATTAAGTCGTGAAACGGCAAGGTTTTATCCAAAGAATTGAGCGGGCTTTTCGCATAACCCCGATCGTAGCGTTATTGGGCCCGCGACAATGCGGAAAAACAACCATGGCCCGCCAGTTTAGCAAATCAAAGGCCTCTTTTTTTGACCTTGAAAATGAACATGACCTGGCGAAACTTGACGACCCGCTATTGACGTTAGAGTCTTTAAAAGGACTCGTTGTCATTGATGAAATTCAAAGGGCGCCCGACCTCTTTAAAACCTTGCGCGTCTTAGCCGACAGACCCATCCGCCAGGCAAAATTTTTAATCCTTGGCAGCGCTTCTCGAGATTTAATTCGACAAAGCTCGGAAACTTTAGCCGGACGCATCTCTTATTTGGAACTTACGCCGTTTTCATTAAGCGAAACAGGGAATAAGGATTTAGAAAAACTTTGGGTGAGGGGCGGGTTTCCCCGGTCGTTTTTAGCCGCAAGCGCCTCCATCAGCGCTGCGTGGCGCAAAGAATACATTTCTACTTTTTTAGAAAGGGACATTCCCTCGCTTGGGATCCAAATTCCGCCGCGTCAGATTCGCCGCTTCTGGACCATGCTTGCTCATTATCATGGACAAATATTTAATTCCTTAGAGTTGGGCCAATCCCTTGGATTAGCGCATACTACCATACGAAGCTATTTGGATATATTGCTCGGAACTTTTATGATCAGACAATTAAATCCATGGGCAGAAAATTTGGGCAAACGTCAGGTCAAGTCACCTAAAATATATTTCCGAGATTCGGGAATTTTTCACACATTCCTAGACGCCATGAGCCCAAGTGTCCTTAAACTGCATCCTAAGGTCGGTGCTTCATGGGAAGGTTTTGCTTTGGAAGAAGTAATCCGCAGCGCTCATGCGAGAGAGGAGGAAACTTTTTTCTGGGCCACGCATAACCAGGCCGAGCTGGATTTGCTCATCGTTCAGGGCAACCGCAGGATGGGTTTTGAGTTCAAATATTCGAGCGTGCCCCGACTCACCCGCTCCATGCAAATAGCCATGCAAGACCTCAAACTAACCGAGTTAACGCTTATCCATCCAGGCCAAGACGAGTTCCCTCTTGCCCCAGGCGTCAAAGCCGTCGGTTTAAAAAATTTTAAGTTCCAGTAACGCTTAAGGCCCCATTCCCTGGACCGCTCTTTAGAGCGCAGGCCGGCTATGTTGTGAAATTCTTATTGGCTGGAAAGAACAACGTTTAGCGCCAAGCGGATTTGTTGAAGGTCCTCGGAAGAGCTTAATTTTATTTCCGGGAGAGGTATTTTGCTGAGGATTTCGCGTAAAGAGGCTGGGGGAGATTTCAAGATAGCGTTTAAGTCCGACCACTCTTGGGCGCGGTCTGTGACCAATTTGACTTGCCAGCCGCTGTAGTTTTGAAGGACCGTTTGTGCGACAATTCCGGGCTGTTCAGCGTAGACCGCCAGCTCCACGCCTAATATTTTTTCCAAATAAGCGCGTGAAATTTTTCCTGAACCCGTGGCCGCGACGCGGATGATCTTGCCGTTATAAATTTTTGGATCGATCAAATATTTTAGCCCGCGCAGCATTTTTTCTAAGCGCGGATCCTGTTCTTCCACCCCCGCAAAATCCAGGATGATCATTCCGTTTTCTTGAAAACGGGCGGTCTCTGCTAAGCCTTCATCCCCC
>JAHFBY010000278.1 GCA_023249835.1 Elusimicrobiota bacterium
TTGCCGATCTTATCTTTCGCTAAAAATGAAACTGAGTGCAAACCGTCCTGTTCCAAATAAAACGTGGCTTTAAGAGACAAATTAGTCTGGAGTTCTCCGGCTATTTTTTTAAAGCCCTGATAATCCAAGTTAAGCTCGATCGCGTCCACGCCTAAACCCGCGCCGTCGTTTTCCGCAAACAGGTCGTCTTGGGACTGGAGCATAAGCGCGGTAGCGCTCGTAACGTAGATTATTTGCCGCCCTTGGGAGTCCACGTTAAGCCAATGGGGCTCGCAAGAAGTAAACGTTGTTCGGGGCGGCAGCGCGTCGTGAATAACCTCAAACACCGGGGTTTGAGCGAGGGATTCATTGCCCAAACTATCCAACGCCGCGACCGCTAGTTTCCAGTATCCCATGGGAACGTTTTGCGGTAAAATTTCTTCTCCCTGCTGCACCGGGATAGTGGCGCGCGCCAAATTATAGTTCCCCAACCCGCGCCCTTCTGCGCCCGTTGAAATTGACGGGACGAGCTGCGCCCAGACCGCAGGATGGTCGTCTAGGTTATCTTTAACGGAATAGTCAATTTTAATTAGGTCTTTGCGCGCTATAAACGATTCGCCTCCGAGCGGACTAACCAGTTTAATTTCAGGAGGTTGGTCGTCGATGGAGACTTGCAGAGACTTAAACTCTTCCTGATTTTGCGAGTTATCGATGGACCGGTAACTGACGGTATGCGCTCCTTCCGTTAAAGAAAACGGGACGGAATAGTTTGACCATGGCCCCGCGTCCACCCTAAATTCCGTGTTTTGCACCTGGGAGGCGACTCCGTTCTTAACGGGGTCCTGCGCGGTTAAAGAAACTTTGCTTTTAACGCTGGCTAATTTAAGCGCGCCCCCTATGACCGACGGCTGAACTTCCACGGTTGTGAGGGGAACGCTGGCGTCAATTCGAAAACTCGACCCTTTAACGATTTCTGTTGATTGGACGTTAAATTTATTTTTAACTAACGAATTAACCGCGGCAACCCCGTCCTGCCCGGAAAAATTTATGCTGCGATCCGATTTCCAAATATTTTGTTCCGTTCCTGCCGGGACCAGCTCAAACTGCGCGGCGCCGCCCGGCAAATCCAAACGCACGCTTGGCGCCTGGCCTAAATCTTCAGACGCGAGCAAAAACATTTCTTGATCGTTTGATCCAACCCATTGCAGGGCAGGCGAGATGAACAGATATTTGCCCGCAACGATCTGAGAACTGGTCTGGCCAAAGTCATTGGTGCCGCTATATTGGAAGCTGCCAACGCCGGCGGTCATGGTAGAAGGTATCGTAATTTCACCATTCCAACTCTGCGCCGCTAGAGTTAGCGAAACGCTTAGTTTACTTTTATCCGGCATGTTCAATTCAAGTTGCGGAACCTGCTTAAAAGGTTGGGCAGCGCTCAGCTTCACTTGCACTGTGGCTCCGGGTTCAATGGCTGCAAGGTTCCCCAAACTCAGCAACTTCCCTGCGCTGTCAAGGATGGTAATTTTTGCGGCAGGCTCTATCGTATCATCATAAAACACAGTGTCTGAACTGCCGGACTCATTGCCGGCTTCATCCATAAATTTAATGAATACCCTTTTGAGGCCAGTCCCGTCGCTCAACTGCCAATCTCTTAAGGTTTGGAAGGGTTCAAACACCGTATAATTTAGACCGTCGTTGCTAAAGGCCATGCGCAGGAGCCTGTCCGTATGTTCGTTCAAAGAATCTGTGTCCAATACCTTAATCTGTAATTGCGCCTGGCGGGAACGCGTTACTTTCTCGCCATGATTAATTTTGAGCGCTCCCGCTGGCAAATTATCATCATCAAATAAGGTCCGCGCTGAAAACAGGTTGGAAATTTCTGAAACATTATCAAAATCATCAATGGTTTTAACGGTGAAGTAATAAGTCGTTGCGGGTTTTAAATTGCCAATGGTTACGGTTTCTCCATATCCAGCGCTTTGCGGAACGGGCAACGGATCCCATTTTTGCGCATCGTTAAAATTGATGCACTTCATTCCTGTACCGCAACCGCTTTCCTGAATAGGGTTAGTAGCGTAACGCAGGTCATAACGAACAGCTCGTCCAGTAAACCCGTCGTCGCCGGGCGCGCTCCAACCTACGCTAATGGAATGGGTTAAGATTTCACTTGCGCCCAAGTTGTACGCAGCGCCAGGAGCAATTACGTCCGGATCAATGGTAAAAGAGCCTTGTGTTTCAATGGTGTTAGGCCACGATGGATTGCGGGCAACCACTTTCCAGACATAATCTGTTCTCCGATAAACCTGATGAGGAAATATAACGGAGGTATTAACACCCATATCCTTATTAAAAAACGGCTGCCCTAACCCTACCGCAGAACTCGCTATCATTAGACTGTAGGAATGAGCATCTGTCCCTTCCAGACCAGAATAACCTGGGCTCCAATTTAAAGTAATCTGTCGGGCCACAAACGTACCGCTCTGAGGAGAAATACTCGGAGGACGTCGAAGGTCTGGAAAAGAAGCGTTAAAACTTAGCGTGGATCGAACGCCGCTGTTATAACTAGGACAAGGACCCATCCAGCTACTTCCCGTATTGAAAACAAGGGGCACATCGCTTCGATTGCTGGAGCTAAAGGAATGTTGACATGTACCAGGCTCAAGCGTTCCAGTTGGTTTCGTTGGATATATATACATAAGCGATTCTAATCCCACAGGAAAATTCCACGCATTGGCTTCTCGCGTGTATGTGCCTCCGCTATCCTCAATCACTACATCTGAAAAAGGAACGTATCGTTCCGCAGTCGTTTGATAAGGGCCCAATTGGTAGGTTAAAGTGCAATTGGCCTCGCCACCATAATAACTGCCTTGAGCCTGGGCAAAGTACATCCACAGATGCACTTTGTAGGATCCCGGGTTTAATTGTACGGTATGCTCAAAACTGGATGGCGAATCTTGGTTAGGGAACCAATCTTCAAAAGCAGCAACTCCTCCCAACTGGTCAGGAATGGGAAGCTCTTCGGTACGAATTTCAACTCGAATTTTTTTGGCCCCAGTGTTCCCATAATTTTTTGGCTTAACCACAATTTTAACTGTCTGCGCATATGGGATTGTAAATGCCCCTACCCCATATGGGTAATGCCAATAACTCGCGGAATAACCGGACGAACTTTCCAGGGACAGCCTTGTATCTACACTTGAAGATGTAGTGTAATTTTCCTTAACCTGAGTGCGCACCGTTACCTTGACCGATTGCTTTGGATAAAGGAGGACAACGCAGGATAAAACCAAGAACAGACTGAAAAATATTTTTTTCATTTCTTCCTAAAAAGTACCGCGGCTTTAGGCGCGCCGCGCGTATTAACGATGATTCCGCTTTGCGCAATTTCGGAAATGTTCCCGGAGGAGTCTTTAAACTTAACCCAAATGTCTTGATAAATTCCCTGCTCGCCGGGGACAGGATAGCCGCCTTCTAACGGTATGTTCAGTTGCAGCTTTACGCTGTAAGGAAACTCTTGCCAACTGGACCCTTCGTCAAAGCTCAGGAGCATCGTGGAAGGCGAAGTCCGGCCGTTGCCAATAAAGTCCACCGCGTCAAAAGTTAAGGTAACGAGCGTGGAGGTGGCGTAGTCTGCGCCGCCGTTAATAATAACGTTGCCAATGGGCGGCAAAGTGTCGATATTGAAACTTTTTTGGCCGGTGATAGAACTCCCGAAATTCCCCGCGATATCGGTTCCGCCCCAGCGCCACTCCGCAACGCG
>JAHFBY010000279.1 GCA_023249835.1 Elusimicrobiota bacterium
CAACTACTCTTTCAATAGTTCGGTTATTGCCGGCAACGGTATAACCATTACCGGCACAGCGCAAGATTTGCCGTCCGGCGCAACCGAAGGGTTGCGCTTGGTGAACGTGCACGTGCAAAGGTCCAGCGACGGTTTTCGGCCGGACGGATCCGATTGGAGTTCATCCGCCGGCAACCCTTCTCCGGACGCGAACTCTTTTAATCCCGGACCTTCAGCGGCGCAGACTTGGGACACCAGTTTCCCGGGCGCTGCTTTTAGCGCCATTAACATTGCCGGCGGAAGGTCTACGGAAACGTTCAACGTTTATGTTTGGGCCCAAGATTATGCCGGAAAGCCGGGATCTAACTACAATAACAGTCAATCGTCCGTAGTTGTGAGCGGCACGTTTGTCTACGACACTTTGGCGCCTGTTTCTGCCATTAATTACCCGCCAACCAACAGTTACTTCAACAAAACCAACAACGTATTAACCCAATTTTATGGTTCCGCGTTTGATAATGACGGTTCTTCCGCAGGTATTCGTCCGGCGCCCAAAGGCGTGTTGTGGGACATGTCTAAATCCGATAACGGAACCTTTGACGACGCTGATGACCGTTGGTGGGACGGCAGCGGATTTAATTCCACAACTTTAATCCAGTCTACTGTTTCTACCTTAGGGTCCGGCGCCACCTATTGGGCAGACACTTTTCTTGCCAACAGCTATTTAAGCGGGGTGGGAAAATATTACCGGTTACGCACCCAAGCCATTGACAACACCCGGGATAAATTAGGGAATTTAGACGGCAACCGCGAAACCTTAGACGCTTCAGGGTCCAACGTTTCTGTTTTTGTGGTTGATACTACGGCTCCGGTGGCAGGACTAATTGCTCCGGCTCCGGCAACTTTGCCCAACAACCAAACCTCTCTTCCTTCCATTTCCGGAACCGTGCAAGAGCTAAAAGGGTTTGATGGGCAACCCGTATGGGCAAGCAGCGTGGCAGTGGCTTATTGGTCAGAAACAGTGCAAAGGTTCTGGGACAACGTTAATAAAACATTTTCAAATCCAGGCGACAAAGTTAATCCGCTCAATTACACGACTAACTTTTTCCAGGTTCCCCCGCTCAACGTAACGGTTTTAACCAACGACAGCAGCCAGCGCACTTTACGGTGGTGGTTGTCCGGCGCGGACACGCCTACCTGGAATAGGGGCGAACAATACGGCGTTTATGTTTTGGCTATTGACTCTGCCACCAACCAAAGCAGCGTGGTTCAAGCGACCTTTACTTTTACATTGGCAGCCCCTGAATCCTATATTGGCGTGCCGGTCACCCCTACCCCGCACCACACTCCTCCGGCAGCGGCTTTTTCCGGCACCAATCAATTGTTAACCATTTCCGGCACCGCCACTAACGCTACTACGGCTCAACTCCGCATTACCGACACCAGTTCTAACCCGGACGAGGTGTGGACCGGAAGTTCGTGGATTTCTACTCCGACGTTGAATGTGGAGTTTTCAACCAACGGACTGATTGGGGTTAATTATTGGAGCGGCACCAATTTTGAAGGGAGGCTGGACCAAGCGCCGTTTAGCCCAAACATGTTTGCCGGCCGCGGGAACCGAAACTACAAAGTGGAGTCTAGAGCTGTTAATGGGACAACCCCAGAAAATCCCGTGGACATATCCGTGGCTTTTATTATTGACTCTACGGCTCCGGCGGTGCGCATAGTGCTGCCCGACCCAACGCAAACCGGATACCGCAGCGGATTTTTGACCTCGCTTTCCGGAACCGCGGACGATTTGCCGTCAGGAACTCCCGGCCAAGTGGATAACGCTACCGTATTATTTAATATTGCTTACGGCACAGAGTCCGCGGCGGCGCCCAGCAATTTTTGGAGTCCGTCGGCTAACGCTTTTGCCCCTAACCCTGCGGACAAAAATATTTATCCTACGTTTGGCGGCGGCGTGAACTTTGCCACTGCGCCGCATTACTTAGCCAGCGAAACGCCTTGGGCCAGCGGTTATAAGTACCATGTAATTATGACCGGTTCCGACAAAGCGCAAAACGCGTCCGCGCGTTCGGTTGCCACGTTCCGTTACGATACGAGTGTTCCTACCGCCGCTATTTTGTCCCCTAAACCCAATATTTTGGGAATTTCCAGCCTTATAACAATTTCCGGAACCGTGATTGATCCGGACCCTAACGTAGTAAATAACGATATTGTGGGTTCAGGAATACCCACGGTAGCGACCTCTAGCGGAGTGGAAGTGTCCATTCAACAGATCACCGGTCCCGACGCTGGAAAATATTTTGACGGCACAGCTTTTAATTCCGTACCACAATTATGGTTTGCCGCTAACGTGGGCAACCTCCCCGATGCTACGCAAGATAACGTGGTTTGGAGCACGACCTGGAGCTACACCAACTCCAACCTTAACACTGCCCTCATTAGCAGCAGCACATACGTGATCCGTTCTCGGGCTACGGACAACGCCGGCAACACGCAAAGTTTTACTGCTTTAAACGTTTCTTCAATAACCGTTCGGATTGATAAAAGCGCGCCCACCCTTACCTTAACCGCGCCTACTGGCGGTACCCGGTACACTCCGGCAAGTTTAAATTCCGGACAAATTAAAGGTACGGCCAACGAAGAGCCCACCACAACTCAAGCAGGGTTCCAGGGTTTGAGCAACGACATTGATGTGCAGTTATGGTATTTGGCGGGACACACGTCGTACTATTGGAACGGGTCAACTTGGGACACCGCAGTGACCACGCGCAACGAGGTTGTTTCCGGCACGAACTGGAGCGTTGGATCCGGCTGGATGCCGCCTACCTCCGGCGCAAACTCTTGGCTAACGCCAGGGGACACTTGGTTTTATCTGCAGGCGCGAGCGCGCGATAACGCGGTGGACGGATCTTCCTCGGCAGCGCGCAACGTGTCTAATTGGAGCAGCATTGTTTCCTTTATCATGGACGGCACTCCGCCCATTTCCACGGTAACCGCCCCTTCAGTGCAAACCACCTACACTAATAACCTTCCCACAGTCTCCGGAACAGCCGACGCTTCTCTTTCCGGATTATTGGATATGAAAGTGCGCATCTCTACTAATACGGGCGGTAACGGTCTGCGTTATTGGGCAGGATCAAGTTGGACTGCCGCGGAAATGTGGATTACAGCTACAATCTTCCCAGCCTCAGAAACTTCTTGGTACTACACTGTTCCGGCGGGAATGTTGATCAACGACGTGCAGTATTACATTACCGCGCGCGCGCAAGACGAAGCGGGCCAATTACAAACGCAATTTAACAGTTCCACGTTTACTTACGACGCAGGCGTCCCTTCAGTGTATATTAGCACTCCGGGCGCGCCTCCTTCGCCTACCCCTTTCTTTTCTAACCTTTCGGGCTCCACCCGCACCTTAGCCTCTATCCAAGGCACAGCGGGAGACACTGGTTCGCCTGTCACCGAAGTGTGGTACGCAGTTTCTTCGGGACCCTTTCTGCAAGCCGGGGAAGGGCGCACGTGGTTTGACGGCGGTTCAGGTCTCTTTAGCGTAGGGCAAAGCTCGGCGCATTGGAACCGGGTTTCGGGCAGCTTGACCTATTGGTCTTCAGCTCCGGCTAACTTTCAAAACGTATTGGTGGACCAGTACACCTACCGCGTCTTTGCTAAAGATAAAGATACGGGCGGCAATTGGAAAGGCGATATCAGCGACCCGTTTACAGACGATGCGAGCGCCGTTAAACAAAGCTT
>JAHFBY010000280.1 GCA_023249835.1 Elusimicrobiota bacterium
AATCCCGATGACCAGCCCTTTATGTGGATTTCGCTTTCTGGGGACCGTCCGCAGCGGGAAATCATGGAGTACGTAAAAGACGAAATCAAAGATAAGTTCACCACTATCCCGGGCGTGGGCGATATTTTTTTCGGCGGGTTCATCGAACCTTCGGTGCGCGTTTGGCTGGACCCGGCGAAGATGCGGGAACGGGAAATTACCGTTGACGACGTGTTAAGCGCATTGCGGACCGAACACTCGGAAATGCCAGCGGGCTATCTCTCCACACGCCAAAAAGAGTGGAACCTGCGCGTCATGGGCGAAGCGCAATCGATCCCCGAGCTCAAGAATTTAATTATCGCAGACCGCAGCGGCCGGCCCATTTACCGCCCCTTTCCTTTAATGGAGATCGCTGACATTGAAGACGGTTTGTCCGACGCGCGCGCGGTTTCCCGCGTGAATACCAAGCCCGCGGTGGGCTTGGGCATTTTAAAGCAAAGGAACGCCAATGCTGTGGAAGTGGGAAAACTGGTCAAGCGTCGGGTGGAAGAGCTGCAAAAAACCCTGCCGCAAGGCATGGTCTTGGCGGTCAACTTTGACGGCACGCAGTTCATTGAGCAATCTACCCACGAACTGAACTTCAACCTTATTTTGTCCGCAGTCTTAACCTCGCTTATCTGCTGGCTCTTCTTAGGATCTTTTAGTTCCGCGGCGAATATCATTTTGGCCATCCCCACTTCAATCTTAGCCACTTTTATCGTGCTCTATTTTCTGGGCTACACCCAGAACACTTTCACGCTGTTGGGGCTCACTTTGGTGGTGGGTATCGTGGTGGACGACGCGATTATGGTGCTGGAAAACATTGTGCGGCATCGGGAAATGGGCCAATCGCAGGTGAAAGCGGCGCTCTTGGGGGCGCGCGAAATTTATTTCGCCGCTATGGCCGCGTCCGTGGCGATTTTGGCCATCTTTGTGCCCGTGCTTTTCGTTAAAGGCGTCATTGGAAAATATTTCATGCAGTTCGGCGTGACGATTTCTGCCGCAGTCGCGTTTTCTTTGCTCGAGGCCCTGACCTTGGCGCCTATGCGCTGTGCCCAATTCTTGCAGGTCCGCAAGCCGCGCGGTTTGGCGCATTTAGTAGACAGAGGCATGGACCGCACGCGGGACCTCTACAGTCGGTTGTTGTCGGGATGCTTGCGCTGGAGGTGGAGCGTTGTGCTGGGGTCGGCCGCGCTTTTTATCGGTTCTCTCTTTTTATTTAAGGTCGTAAAAAAAGAGCTGATGCCGGCGCAGGACCAGAACATGCTTTTAATTCAGTTGGAAACCCCGGTGGGCTCTTCTTTGGAATTTACCGATGAAGTCTTTAAAAAAAATGAAGCCTGCATCCTATCGCGCGGCGAGGTGGAGCGTTACTACACGGCCGTAGGCGGTTTTGAAGGCGGCGAGATTAATTCCGGGGTGATCTTCGTTACTTTGAAAGAGCCTAAAAAACGGCCCATTTTCGCCGGCCAAAAAAAAGCTTATACCCAGCAAGAGCTGATGGCTCAGTTCCGTAAAGATTTGAGCGCTATTCCGGGAGTGTCGAAAGCGATTTTAATTGATTTGTCGCAAGGGGGCGGCGGCGCGGACAGCGGGTTCCCCGTAGAGTTCACTTTGCAGGGGCGTGATTGGCAGCAGTTGGCCGGCCTCTCCGAAACGTTTCAGCAAAAAATGCGCGAGTCGGGCGCTATGGTAGACGTTAACTCTAACTATAAGCTGGGCATGCCGGAAATTCAGATCCGTCCGGACCGAGAAGAGGCGGCGCGGCGCGGCGTGAGCGTTGCCTCGATCGGCAACGCGGTTAACGCCACTTTAGGCGGCGTGCGCGCCGGAAAGTTTTCGCGTGGCGGGCACCGCTACGATATTCGCGTACGCTTTCGTCCGCGCGACCGGACCGGCGCCGAAGACATTCAAAAAATATTGGTGCGCAACAACCGCGGTCAAGTGTTGCCTTTGCCGCAGGTGGTCGGCGTGAGCCAAAAACAAACCTTGCTCAGCATCACGCGGCAAAATCGTTCGCGCGCCATAACGCTCTCGGCCAATATTGCGCCCGGCAAATCGCAAGCCGAAGCCTTAGCCGCAGTGGAAAAAATTAGCAAGAGCCTGCTGCCGGAAGGGGTGAAGCTGGTTTTTTCCGGTTCTGCGGAAACGTTTAAGGAAGCGTTCATGGGATTGCTCTTGGCTTTGGTGTTAGGGGTGGTGGTGGCCTACATGATTTTGGGCGCGCAGTTTAACAGCTTCGTGCATCCGGTGTTGGTCTTAGCCGCGCTTCCTTTCAGCATTACGGGCGCGGTTTTGGCCTTGGTCTTGGGCCATCAGTCCTTAAACATGTTCAGCATGATTGGCTTGGTCCTGCTCATGGGCATCGTTAAGAAAAACTCTATTTTGCTGGTGGACTTCACCAACGAAAAGCGCAAAGAGGGCCGCAGCGTCAACGACGCGTTAACGCACGCCTGCCCGCTGCGCTTACGCCCGGTCCTCATGACCTCGATTTCAACCATTGCCGCTGCCATCCCGCCCGCCCTAGCGTTAGGCCCGGGCGCCGAAACCCGAGTCCCCATGGCCTTGGTGATCATTGGCGGGGTCTCCGTCTCCACCTTCTTAACCCTATTCGTAGTTCCTTGCGCCTACAGCCTAATGTCTAAACTAGAGTCCCACAAACACGACGCCAACCTGCGCGAAGCGCTGGAAGAGTTAGGAGAGCTGGAAAATAATAACAAGCATCGTTCCCAAGAGTTGATTAGGACGTCCGTAAGTAAAAATATATAATCTATTACCTTATGAATCGGCTTCTCAGCGTTATTGAAAAAAAAGACGTCTTAACGCAGTATCGGGACACTCCGATTGAGCATTTGTTGGAGTATCATAATTTGGGGCGGTCTTTTGAAGATTACTCGAAAGCCGAGATGTTGATCGGCATGTGCATGGACAACCGCAAACATTTGCATATCCCCGATAACTTTTCTTTTATCATCCGTGCCGGCGGGGCGAATTTGCGCTACAGCGAGTTTAAAATATCCTACGCCATCGCCGTTGGAGAGATCCGCTGCATTGCCTTGATCGGGCACAACCAGTGCGGCATGGTGAACTTGGTGGGGCGAAAAGATATTTTCATTAAGGGGTTGGTGGAGCTGGCCGGCTGGAGCGTCCCTCAGGCGGAAGAGCATTTCATGAGCTATGCGCCCATGTTTGAGATCGGCAATGAAATCGATTTCGTCTTAAACGAAACCAAGAGGCTGCGCTTAAGGTACCCCAAGATTTTGATCGCGCCCCTGCTCTACCGCATCGAAGACAACCGCCTTTACCAAATCAAAGAAAGTTAAAGTGCTCATTCCGTAAAGTACGAAATTTTAACGCCTCCTTGCCGTATTGACTTTTTTGCACTTATAATTCAAAATATACGCATGTGGATTAATAGAAAGTCGGAAGATGTTTTAAGGAGAATGTTTAAACAGTTCTCTGCCGTCTTGGTTACTGGGCCTCGACAATCCGGGAAAACCGCGCTTTTGAAAACCCTTTTTCCAGATGCTTCTTATGTGACATTGGATGATCGTTCTGCAGCGGATGCGGCATTGACTACTCCAGACGCATTTTTAAGCCGGTATAAGGAGCCCATGATCTTAGATGAAGTGCAATATGCGGCAACTCTTTTTCGGTCCCTTAAAATAAAAATCGATCA
>JAHFBY010000281.1 GCA_023249835.1 Elusimicrobiota bacterium
CTCTAATGCATAATCCCGGTTAAATGCTTCCACAAGAACGCATCCTTCACGCGGCTTTTTCGAGGGTAAAGCGCGTTGACTTGTTCCATCAGCTCGCCGGCAGTTTTGGCTTCCACTCGGTCTTGAAACCAACCCGCCACGGCTAAATCCACAGCGTCGCCGGGTTCATGCGCCGAGTAGTCTTCAAAGTCGTCTTTCCAGTCCTCATAATTTTGCGCGTGCGCGGATTTCATGCGGTTGAAATCAATTTTGTATTTTTCGACTGCCGCTTGGCTGCGCGCTGCATTGGCCGCGATGAGGTGAGTATCTTGCTTGAAATAAGGCGCCATTGCCAAGAAGGCCTTATAAATCGTGTCCTCCTTTTTTAATGGATCGCCCAGGTCTCGTTTGAGGTCGTCATAGTGGTAAGGGTTTTTAACGCCCCCCTTCAAATTTGGTAGTAAGAATCTCTTAAAAAATAAATGGTAGAGAAAATAGTTCCGCGCTTGCGACGGCGGCAGGTTTTGCGCGACGGTGCGCACGGTTTTGTTCCAGTCCATCGTATAAAGTTGAAAACCCATGCGGCTGAACTCATTGTGCAAGCTTTGGAACACCTCTTCTTCCATCTTTAATTTTTCTGAAAATCGAGGGCGGCGCGCGGGGCGCAAGAGTCCGGCCGGATTGAGCGCGTTGCTGCTGGAGTTGAGCAAAACTTCGCCGAAAAATGCCTGAAACGCAGCGCGCCGAGCCTGCCAATCTTTCGGAAGAATCGATCCGCTTTCGTGCCGCGCTACCAGATAAACGAAAATATTGAGCAGGTACTCGTTAAAATTTTTGATCCTCTCAATCTTGGAGACCGTCGAATCTTCCTGGCTCTGAAACATTTTGCCCTTCGGTTTCTCCTTGAAGCTCACTTGCAGCTTGGCCAAAAATTCGGGAGTGAAACGCGCGGCCATAATTTTGTAAAGCGCGCGGACCTCGTCTTCTTTCAACTGCGGCAAATAGTAACGCAGAAGCATATCCATCTGCGGAAAGATTCCTTGATCGAAGAGAAACAGCAAATTTTGCGCGGGCGGGCTCAATTGCATCAAATAAGGTTTATAAGCGGCTTGGCGTTCCAGATATTTTTTTACGGCGTTATGATATTCGGATGGGCGCGCAGGGCCTTGGTATTGCCAGGTGTTGGAATACCCCATGTTATCTAGGGGTCCCGTGTTTTTGTATCTATCCGAAATTTCCACTAAATAGACGCGGCCCCGAAGGTGATCTACTTCGCGGCGGATTTTAAAGCGCTCGCCGCCCAGGGAAATATACCAGCGTCCATAAAGTCCGGGTGGAACGGGGTCCTCCTGTTCATCGATGCCATGTTCTTTGGCGTAGAGATTTATTTTAGGAGGGCGCGTCCAATCCGGATGGACGAGGTTCGTGACGCAGGTATAGCCTCCGCCATATTCTATAAATTCACTTTTAAAACAATTTTTTTCCACCGCTTGCGGCGCGCCGGCAAGTTCGGAAATATCCAAAAGGTGTTGCGCGAACAAGGTCTTGTCCAAACCTTGTTCATTCGCGTAGCGCACCGCCCATTGAATGAAATTAAAACGATAGGTATCGGCATTTTGTTTTGGCAGATATTTTTGGAAAACCAGGTTTACCCATTGCGGCGGCGGTTCAAAAGCCCAAGGATAGTGCTCCGTCTCGAGTATTCCCCGCTGATAGAGAAGCAAAACGATTCTCAAAGCCTCTTTATAATCCGACCCGAGTGCCTTAAACCGAGCGTTCAAATAATACCTGGGTATACTGCTTTTAAAAATAGCTTGAAGCATGGGCAAGAGCCCCGCGGCTTCCATCTCTTGGATGAAGTTGGGGTTAATCTGCAATTGTTTGTCAATAACCCTATCCATATTACTCTCGCTTTGCGTGCCCCAAGTGAGCCCGCCGCCATGGGGATAAACCGCTTTCAGCTTTTTAAAAAAACCAATATCGAAAATTTCATTTTTATCGATGAATGCGCGCAAGGCTTCTTCAATCATTTCTTTCATATTCAGGTCGTTGTTCATGTTTTGCTTAAATCGGGGCAAGACTTTGTCCATGTGCTCGTAAGCCTCGCACAAGAGATCGAGCAGCTCGGCTTTGTTGCCGGCGGTTTTGAAACGTTCGACCAGGAGTTCCTCAATTTTTTTGTTGTAAACTTTGGCAAAGTTTCGAAGCTGCCAGTGGCGCAGCAAATGTGCATCAGAAAAAAAGTCGTAGCGCCACATGCGGGTATCCTGAGGTCCGATATCCGCTTCGGGAAAAATCGGCATGTGTTTGAGGAGGAAACGAATATCCTTCATGTCAGCCAATCCTTCTGTTGGATCTTTGCGTCCGTAAAGCAAGTTGAGCTGGTAGAGATAAATCGCCGCGTTTTCAAAAGTGTTGAGGTGTTTGGCCGCGCGCTCATAAAGCTCTTCGGTTTGCGCCTCTAGCCTCAGACTCACGAGGAACAAGATTGTTTTTTGAGGATCGCGGATTTCCTCCATTCTGGCCTGCACGGATTTTTCATCGCCCAAGGCCACCGCCTGCAAATCTTTTTCCGTGTCGGTTTTTTTTCGAATTTCATCCCGAGCGGTGTCGGGCAGGGGTTGCTTGTTCTTGTGAATGTTTTTAAAGAAGTGGGTTTGAACGTACTCATACATTAAATTGTTGCGAGTCTCGTCCGCAGGGTGGGAATTTTCGTAGGGGATTTTATCGGAACCGGGACCTTGCTTGCGCTCTTCTCCCAGTTCTCTTAGTTTTGACCGCACCTCCCTATAAGTGGTTGCTAAAGATGCAACCAAATATGGCGTATCTCTAAATTTAATAAAATCCATTTCAGGGGAAGAGTCTAGGGACCATCCGTAATAGAACAAGAATCGCGCATCAGGGTCAGCGGCAATTTCATTGTGGGTTTTAAATTTTCTCGCGTTAAAATCACGGATCGCCTCCTGCCTTTTCCGGATGCGTTCTCGCACGATTTGCCCGTACTGGCTATTCAGTTGATCTAACAGGGTTTGATAACTTTGAATGGAATATCCGGCCTTGTCCACCAATTCCAGCCCTTTGATGTCGGCATCGTATTCCAGCGCATGTCGATCGGCGTTGGAGTGGAAGTCTTCATATTCATGAGAATGTTTCTTATCTTCATTGTGCTGTAAATGATGGCCCATTTCATGGGCAAGCACCATGGCGATGTCGTCTTCCGATTTAAATATTTTCAGAAGGCCCCGATGCACAAAAAGATACCCCGGATAAGCGGGAGAAAAATAGGCGTTGGGATCTTCTTTGTCAATCACAACGATTTTGGGCGCGTCCTCTTTCTGGCCCGCATGCGCCCAAAGATTCTGCGCAATTTTGTCCAGCGCGGCGTATAAATCAGGATAGTCGGCGCGGGGTAGGAGTCCCTGGTAATAATCTTCGCCCCAGGCCATGTCCAAAGCGCGCCAGGCAGTGATGGGCCCGGGGTTTGTTTTTTTGCGCGGAAGAAAATCGCATTGCGGATTTTTGAGTCCGGTAAGGCTGTTGCCCAATGTTGTCAGGACGGTTTTGGGAAGCGTTCCCTGCTCTATTTCAGCAAGCGCTTGCGGAGAAAACGGCTCCGGACGCAGCATGGCCAGTTCCCCTGACTTTGAATTCTGTGAAAGGGTAAGGTCCGGGTTCTGTAGAACATAGGTTAGAACAAAGTGTTTTTTACCCAGGAG
>JAHFBY010000282.1 GCA_023249835.1 Elusimicrobiota bacterium
ACCATCAATATATCGGCAATAAAAAGTGCCCGGTCGTGGACACTTGGTGGCAGACAGAAACCGGCGGCATCATGATCTCTCCTTTGCCCGGCGTAACTGGTCTTAAGCCGGGTTCAGCCACGCATCCGATCCCTGGGATTAGTGCACAAGTAGTGGATGAATTAGGAAAAATTACAAAACCGGGACAAGACGGTTATTTGGTATTAACCAAACCTTGGCCGTCAATGCTGCGCGGAATTTATAACGATATGGAACGATATCAAAGCCAATATTGGAGCCGGTTCCCAGGACTCTATTTTACGGGCGATGGCGCGCGTGTGGACAAGCAGGGGTATTTTTGGCTTTTAGGCAGAATCGATGATGTGATGAACGTTTCCGGCCACAGGATAAGCACTATGGAGGTAGAGAGCGCATTGGTGGACCATCCTTCCGTGGCGGAAGCAGCGGTTATTGGCAAAGCGCACGAAATTAAGGGGCAAGTGATTGCCGCGTTTGTTACATTGAAAGAGGGTAAAACTTTTGATAATGATTTTGCGGAAACCCTGAAAGCCCATGTCACCCTAAAAATTGGCGCTATCGCCCGGCCCGACCAAATATTTTTTACGGCGGAACTGCCAAAAACACGTTCGGGAAAAATAATGCGCCGATTGTTGCGCGACGTTGCCGAAGGTCGGATTTTGGGCGATACCACTACGTTAGCTGATCCAGGCGTAGTGGCAAATTTAAAACAGAAATATGAAGAAGAAGGTTAATTGCCATGAAAAAATTTAGTTTCATAATGATTTTTTTTAGTTTGTTAATCACGCCTCTTTTTGCGGAAAGTCCCCAAGGGATTAACGAAGAGCTCCTTTTAGGTTCTTTGCGCAAAGCCCTTTCGGTCCGTTCCGGCATTGAGTTGCGACTGTCCTCATTCACCGAAGCGCCGGTGCCCGCATTTTTTCGGGCGCAGCTTTTGGCTTCTTGGAGCGGAGGAGAGCGGCGCGAGGAAATTTATATTTCCAAAGATGGTCGCTATTATGTGGTTGGTAAAATGTTTGACGCGTTTGAGGATATGGATCAGGTGCGCATGCACATGATGGACCTTAGCAATTCTCCTTTTAAGGGTTCGAGCACCGCTCCGGTGGTAATTGTCGAGTTCGCGGATTTTCAATGTACGGCGTGCAAGAACGCATATCAAGCTATGAAAAACGATAAATTGTTCGCGGAGTATAGCGAGAAAGTGAAGTTTGTTTTTAAAAGTTATCCGGTTAGCAGCCAGCACAAATGGGCGGAAAAAGCGTCCATAGCGGCTTTTTGCGCGCAGGAACAGGGTATGGATAATTTCTGGCAACTATTGGAAAGTATCTATGAAAATCAAAACGACATTGTTCTTGAAAATTTGCGGCAACGGGTAATGGAGTATATTGACAAAATGGGGATAGATAAGAAAAAATTTGAAACGTGTTATGATAAGGATTTAACGCGCAACGCCCTTAATCGGGATATTGCGGACGCTAAAAAGTTGGATATTTATTCAACCCCAACTTTTTATATAAACGGGCGAACGGTTATTGGTAATCCGGGCACAGCGGAACTGAAGAAACTGATCAACGAATTTCTGGGACAATCGAAGGTGGACGCAGCTCCGTAGTTATTTTCTCAAAACGATGCGCGGCTAGGTTTTGGAAGTAACGGAGGTTTAAATCCCACTTCTTCACATTTGCTTCCGGCAGCCATTGGCCCACCTGATCTAATCGTTTCCCTGTCATATAATCGTATTGTTTTCCGGTAAACTCCGTTGCGTCAAACCTGTATTCGTGAGCTAAAGATTTAATTCTGCCGGCGCACTCTTCCGGGAACAAGCTATAAAAAATTGAAGATTTATTAATCAAATTGAAAACCTCGGCGCGCAACAAAAAGCGGTTTCTTTCCAAATTGTCATTAAACCGTCCCTGCACCTGTTCATACCAGTGAACCCTGCGTTCAGACGCAAAGGGGGAAACCGTTCGTTGCAGTAGAAATTTGATCAACAAAAAATCAATTTTCAGGCTTTGTAGAGCGCGCATGATTACTGTGCTGCTTAATATGGAGCGCAGGGATTGGTCTATCCTTGGCGCTCCCCAGGCGCGCATGGGGTCATAATCGAGCAAAAGCGAAGCGGCTAAAAGTTCTAAGAGTTCTGGTCCTCTAATTTCGGGAAGGTTCACCAGGTCTCCGGGGGAAAGCAATACCGAAATTCTTTGCGGGTGAAATTTATTCAGCACCGGGTCATTGGCGCGAGAATGAATTTTGAAAGTTTTGAGGATGAGTTGAGTTCGTTCCAGCACGTGTTCCAAACAAAAGTGTCCGTTGCGGACCAGTCCTTGACGGTGGTAATCGCGCTCAATTTGAACATATATCTTTTCCAGGCTGCGGCAATCTGTTTGAGGAAAACGAAGGGACAACTCCCAAAAGAGCGCTTGGGACCGCTGGTCCGCGGGCTCCTTTGGCTCCAGCATGTTTTTTAACCGCAAAAGCGAAGCAATTTTAGACTGAAGGGTTTCTTTCATGCCAATATTATAGCTATTTTCAGTTAACTAAATCTTTAAAAAAATGTAAACGTTTTGTAACTTTTGCCAGGTATAATTAGTGAATAAGGCCAAAGAGCAGATGCGTAACTGTGTTAATGGCGCAATAGTTTAGTTGTTTAGGTGCTCGGAATTTAGTGTTTCTATTGAAGACCAGGGAAGGACTGCGATTCCTTTATGCGTAAACTGTTCATCCCCGCAATAAATCAAAGTGGTGTTTTCGATGGGATTGGCAGCAAGCTTTGACCAGTAATCTAGACCTTTCAACATGGAATCGGAGAAGGTTGCGCTGGATTTTATCTCAACCCCGTTTATTTGATCCGCGTTGACTAATATGACGTCTATCTCATGACCGGAATGATCCCGCCAATAATAGATATTCTCTCGTTGCCCCAGCATCATTCGTTGTTTCATGAGTTCGCTGACCACAAAGCATTCAAACAACGCGCCGCGCAATGGATGGGTTTGGATTTGGTTAAAATTTTCTAGGCCCAACAAATGGCAAGCGAGGCCCGTGTCATAAAAATAAAGTTTGGGTTGCTTGATCAGTCTTTTCTTGAAATTTTCATGATAGGGTTTAAGTAAAAAGAGGATGTAACTTGCCTCCAACACCGAAATCCAAGCTTTAACCGTATTGTGCGCCATTCCGCATTCCTGTCCAATCTCACTCAGGTTTACCATTTGTCCAACTCTCCCGGCGCACAATTGCATAAACTTTTGAAACGCATGAAGATTGCTGATCTCTTTTAAGCTTCTCACATCCCGCTCCAAATAGGTTTGCAGGTAATGGGAATACCAATCATTGGGATCAATTTTACGATTATAAAGCGCCGGATAGCAGCCGCAAAAGAGCAATTGGTTTATATTTCTAGAGATTATATCGGCTCGTTTCATTTCCAAAAGATTTAACGGAAGCAACTTTAACACGGCTACGCGGCCAGCAAGGGATTGGGAAAGCCGCTCTAAAAGTAAGAAATTCTGCGATCCCGTTAAGATAAACCGCCCCATTTTCATCTCCTCATCCACAATCCCTTGGATATAGGAAAAGAGTTCTGGCGCGAGCTGAGCTTCATCAATGATAACCGGATTTTTATAATTTTCTAAGAAACCTCGCGGATCGCTTAAAGCGCGTTGGCGTTGATC
>JAHFBY010000283.1 GCA_023249835.1 Elusimicrobiota bacterium
TCGGCTTCGGCGGTGCCGAGGATTCTGCCGACGGGTAGGTGGCCGTGCCACCATGAGTAGCTCGGCGCGGCGGTGCGCAAGCCACAAAACTAAGCGTAAGCGCCAGCGTCAACAAGTAGACCGCGCTTCGCTTGTCCATTGGTCTTCCTCCCCGTGGTTGTGAAAGAGCGATATGCCCTTCTCCTTAAGGATAAGTAAACGCCTGCCAACCATTCTTGTCAACAAAAAAACGTCGCCTAGATTGGCGACGTAGTGATTTTTGAAATTATTCCTTTTTTCTCACCACATTCCAATGGTAGGCAAACAAAGGAATGCCCACCAGAATAAATGAAATATCCCGCACCAAATCCCTTTGCCGCTGGGCGGCTCTATTTTCCTCGGCTTGTTTTTTGGCTTCGGCTTCGCGCTGTTTACATTCTTCGGTGGTGGGCGGCTTTGCCGTCTCTGGAGCTGCTGGCGTCGGGCCTTTGGGGGCCATCATTCCGCCGCAGTCAAAGCTTGAGTAGCTATAATAGTCCTGGTCAGCCTTGGTGAAAACATATTTCTTCAGCACGATTTGAAGCATGTCCGCCGTTGAAACCACCACCATCATAAGCGCCACAAACGACACCAAGTAGAGGTAAAGATTTTTAATAATCGCGACTTTGTTTGAAGGTTGTGAGTCCATATGAATTAACGAATTCATGCCGCGCCCCGCAGTTGCGGGGAAGCGCGGCTAAAATTTTTTTAGAATGCAATTTATCTTCGCGCGCTTTTTTTCCACCAGGCATCATTGGCCGGGCGGTTCGCATCTTCGTCAGGCTCCAGCCCCTCAAAACCCTGGCCGCGGTGATCAACGCTCACCAACCGCCCTTTTAGCGTCTGCTCCGCCGCTCGTTGTGCGGCGTAATCCAACAGAGGCGTGTCGGATTCTTTCCGGGGAGTCCGTTTTTTTTGAGTTCGTGGCGGCATAATATTTGTTTAGTATTTTGCGAAAGAGATCATTCGCTTCGCTCAGGATGACAGCTGACTTACCGTATCCCGACTATTTTTCTTACGTCTGTCATTGTTTTTTGAGCAACCGCTCGGGCTTGGCTGGCTCCCTCGGCCAAAATATTTTCCAATTTTTTCGGGTTAGCCAAAAGTTCCGCGCGTTTGGTTCTAAAGTCCGCAAAATAATTTGCCAGCGCGTTCGCTAATGCCTGTTTTAAATCACCATAGCGAATGGAGCCGTCTTTTTCCGCGTCCCAAAATTTTTTGTGCGTCGTGGCGCTACCAAATTGTTTTAGGAGCGTCAACAAATTTTCCACCCCCGGTGTTTGGCCGCCGCCTGCGGTGGCCGTTACCGCCCGCTTAATTTTTTTCTCAATGACACTTGGTTCATCCGTAAGTTCAATCACGTTATCCGCGTTGCCGTCGCTCTTGCTCATTTTTTTAGTTGGTTCGGTGAGCCCCATAACCTTAGGAATTTCCGTTAGGAGCGCCTTGGTTTCGGGAAAATAATCGCCATAACGGCGGTTAAACCAGTGGGCAATGTCGCGCGTTAATTCCACATGCTGTACCTGGTCCTGCCCGACCGGAACATTGGCGGCTTTGTATAAAAGGATATCCGCCGCCTGCAGAATGGGATACATAAGGAGACCGGCATTGATATTTTTTTCTTGTTTTTGCGATTTATCCTTAAATTGCGTCATGCGTTTTAGCTCGCTAATCGGAGTCACGCAATTAAAAATCCAGGCTAGTTCCGCGTGCTCCGGAATATGCGACTGCACAAACAAGCAGGTTTTTTTGGCATCAAGGCCGCAGGCCATCAAATCAGCGGCCAGTTTGTTAGACTCAGCGCGCAGGCGCGTGGCGCTAGTTGCTGTCGTGAGAGCATGCAGATCGGCAATAAAAATATATTGTTCATATTTTTCGCTATTCTGCAAGGCTATCCAGTTTTTGACCGCCCCTAAATATCCGCCGATGTTGAGGGTGCCGGTGGGTTTAATTCCGGAAACAATAATTGGTTTGGGCATACTAACGAATTGACAAAATGGTTATTTTATGCTAAACTATAGGCTACGATACTATATCATACCGGGTATTTATTTACTACTATATGGCGTTTGAAAGCAAAAACGCAAAAGCAATCTTGGAGCATGCGCTGGTGCACACAAACAAAGTGGTGCAGGATGTGCGCCCGCATGATTTGCCTAAGCCGAAAGCAAAATCCGAGCAGCCGGTTGACCCGGCCCGGGCTGTTAATGATCCTAAATTCAATGCATTTAAACAAGAGTTTCCTCCCGAGCCGGCTTTTGAGACCGCCTCCGACCGCCATGAGTACAATCGCGCAATCGCGGAAAAAATGAAACTGGTAGATAAGCTCCAGGCCAAGCTGGAGAATTTTTTAATTGCGACCATCTCTAAAGATTTAGACCAAACAGCGGGCGGCGTGCCGCTGGAGATCACTCACACTACCGCCGATCATCACAACCCAGCTAACACTGAAACCAAATTGCGATCGGAAATTACCGCCGCGCTTAATAAAGAGCTTACGGACATAGCTAAGGAGCCGGAATCGAAAGCCGGCGGCAAAGAAGGGCTAGAGGCCATGTTGAAAATTTTTGGTGATTATGAAGCCAGCCAAGCTGACCTGCGCATTACTATAACCGCGCTCAAAGAAGCCTTGTGGCCCAAGTTTGCTAAGGCGCAAAAAAAAGCGCGCGACAGTTTTTCGGGGCTGGCGGCTCTGGGAGCGTTATGGAACAATCGATCGCTTTTGCCTTGGCGGATGATAGCCGGGGCGGGGCGGGCCGTTAAAGCCAAGACCAAAGAACGCCAAACCGCGGCCGATAGATTTGGAAAAAGCCTCAACCCAGAGGCAGTGGCTAATATTGATTATGTGGTGGAAGATGCCATGGAGCGGGCGCGCGCCGCGCGCCAGAACCAAAGCCGGGAACAGCTAGCGGAGGTAGAAAACGAACTGGCGGCGCTTGGGCTGCGATTGAAAGACATTGAAAAAAGGCTGCCGTTGATTAAAAAACAGCGGTTAGCCATGAACCAAGCGCAAGATGGTATAGCGGCCGATAAAGATGCCATTTTTAGTATTTTACAAACTCTACAAGCCGTGCTCACGGCGGCGCAAGAGGAGTCGGCCCGGGCCATTGAACAATTATTGCTAGCGGCCGAGCCGGTGGCGGCGTTTAAATTGTACCAGCATTTGGCCAAAGCCCGGGGTCCGGGCAAGGTTGGCCCTAATTATGTTGCCCTGGCGCCCCACTCCGAAGATGTTTTAGCCGAAGAAGCCGCGCAAGCCGTGATTCGCTTAGTGCGTAAGGCCGCGAACGATTTTAACCCTGAAATTGAAACTAAACCGGTAGACAAACTGTTGGCCGCCATGCAGGCGATTTATCAGGGAGATGGCCGATTGCGCCGGCAGGTTGCGAGTGAACTGCAGTGGGCGGCCGAGAACTATTTTATAGGCGACGGGAGAAAATATAACGCCCTGATGGCAGTAGCGGAAAAATTGCGATTTTTAGATAAAGCTAAATGAAAAACAACCCTCGGTTAATTTGTTTGCGCGCAGCCTCATTATGCCTCATGCCAAAACCCCCAAATCATTCCTAGTTACCGCGGCGCTCTCGGCGGTACTGCTTGAAACCAAGCGGCTGCAAGCCGCGCGCTCCCTGGTGGCGCGAGTGGCTGGGGCGGCTAAACAAATTAAGTCA
>JAHFBY010000284.1 GCA_023249835.1 Elusimicrobiota bacterium
GTTCTTCAGGCCCGCTAAGACAGCAGGGTTCACTTGCTTCACAAGTCCAGCATCTCCGATGCGCAACTCTCCATCCATCACAAAGGAGCTTCGCGCCAGCGCGGTTGCTGTTTTTCCGCTCATCTTGAGCGTCTCTTGCATGGCAGACACGTCAGCTACGGTCTGTGACCTTTGGATTGCTAAAATGTCTCCGGCTAATCGTTCCTGATCTGGGGTTTCGAGGTTGGCAAAATCTATGTCTCCGACAGCGTGGTACTGATCCTTTAAATTCTTCAGGGTTTGCGCGTCCATCTTACCTACCGTCACCAACTGTTTATTTTTACCATCGTAAATATATTGCATCTTTCCCGCGGAATCTAGTTTCACTTCGCGCCGTAGGTTGGGTTGGCCGTCAGTTCCAACATCGGCAGCTCCGCCTTTTAACGTAAACTCCCGCATCAGTTTTCCGCCGTCACCTGCTTTGGCCAGCACAAAAGCGGCCACCGCTTCCTTGCCGTATTGCTCTCCAGCTCCAGCGGCATAAATCTTGCCGTATTGTTCTACGTCCTTCTTCTCAATGCCCTGTAATCCCGCCGCAATCCCAGCGTCCATATTCGCGGCGTCCTTCTCGTACAAATAAAGTTCGCTCCCGTTTTCTTTGCTCTTGCGCTCAATCCCCAAAACCTCTTGTTTGCCGTCTTCTCCCTGCTTCACGAACAAACGCGTTTCGCCTTCCTTGCTCTTTTCCGTATAAATGTGCGTGGCTTGCGCTAAATATGCGGAAACTTCGGTTTTACCATCCCCCATCAATATCCCTTGCACTCGGTCGGCCACCGCTGTGAATGCCTCTTGATACTCTTTTGTGCCTTTAGCCGCCTGCACATAACTGATCTCCCGCTCTTTGCCTGTCCCAAAATCCACCACCACCTTGCCTTTGGCTACCAGCACTTTCCCCGACGCGTCGTATGTGAAATTCACCTGCATCAACTCGTTGGCTCCAGCCGCGTTCTTTCTTACTGCACCGATAATCCCTTTTTCCTTGTTGTACGCCAGCGCCATCTTGTTCCCGTTCTTCTCTACCCCAATCCACTCCACGTTCCCACCCAACATCTCTGCCGCTTTCCCTAAAAGCTCTTTGCCTAACTGCGCTATAACTCCAGGGTTAACCTCCACCCCTGCCATCTTCCCCAACATTCCTTCCGCTTCCTCCCGGCTTAAATTCATTCCCCCTTGCTCTTCCCGCTCGCGGCTGACCTTTATGTATTCCGCGCCTCTCTCATCCTCTCCTAAACTAAACTTACCAAACAGCTCTCTACTCTCGCTCTCCACTGCCATTTGCAGCTCTTTTGTACCCTCTTCTTTCTCTACCTTGGACTCCAGTCTAACCGCACTTAATACCGCTGCTTTCTCCGTATCTCCCCGCATCTTCTGCCCGCTTTCAGCTTTTTGCGTTACTCCCTTAACCCCGTTTATCCCTGCCCCATTTTTTTCACTTGCACTGTCCTTTAATAAATCTAACTTCTCTTGACCCGCTGTTTGACCCAAATCTTCCGATTTGATTCTCCCTTCCCCAGTCACGCCCCCTAACATTAAACTTAACTTCGCAGACAACATCTTTCCGACTTCAATCATTCCGGATAATCCACTCCCATACATGACCGCATTTTGCGCGAGCTTAGACATTTCCTTTCCTAAATCCCTAAACGTAGCTGTTACCCCTTTATTTTCTTCTCTTTTCTCCTGTTCAGGATTCTTTTCAAATTGTTTAACATCCAGTTTGTTGTTGGTAAATTGACCCGCCAACTCTCCCAACTGTACACTTGCATTTAATCCATATGACAAATTTGCGCTCTGTTCCGATATTTCATTGTTTACACCCTCCTCTTCTTTTCCAGACCGGTACATTTCGGATGCTTTTACCCTCAACTCTTTAAGCTGTTCCCTCATTATCGCCTTTTGCATTTGCCTACCAAAGGCATTCTGCCCATATCCAGGATTTTTGTATGATTTCTCACTGCTATTGCGTTGCGAAAAATAGTGTTTTGAAACAGCTTGCATAACCACCTGCGCTGCAAGCGCAGCAACCATTCTACCCTCTGTACCTTTCACGTTGTTGGCAATAATCCTGCCCACCACCTCTCCCACCACCGCATAGGTCATAGCTTGTAAAAATTCCTGTTTCCCTGTCAATCCGCTACTTTTTCCTCCCCCGTTATCATTATTTGACGCAGCAGACGCGCTCAATGCCCCTGCCACTCCTACAAACGCTAACGTCCGTCCATCTTTGACTCCGTTTACGTTTGCCGCCGCTGTGTTTAAACCGCCCACCAACGCCATCCGCGCAACTCTATCCAACATCTTGTTGTTGGCCATTTTCTCGCTGCCAACACCTCTCGCCGCTCCTTCCAACGCTCCCGATGCAGCGCTCTTCCATAAATCTTCAGACTTGGTCTGTCCCATCGCCGCCGATTGCGTTACCCTTATGGAACTTATGACTGCCACTGTAATTAATACTCGCGCTGCTTTTTTATACCATTGCACACCTTTAACGGCTTTACCAACCAACGACGCATTAGCCGTAGCAGTGTCTACGCTCGCTTCTATTGCCTTATTCTTCGCCGCTTCTCCTACGTCTTGATTGCTTAACTTCGCCATCCCTGCTGCCAACCCAATTCGCAATGACTGAAGCATCGGATTACTTGTAAACGATAACGCCAAGTCCACTATCTGGTACGCTGTGCCCAGCGCTTCCAACCAGCCCCCGTCCGCCTCCATCAGGCTCCCTTCCCCCCCCAGGTTCGTTTGCTTTTGACTTTCCTTCTCGTCTATGTTCCCTTTCGCGTCATATACGGATACGCTTTGCCCTCGGCTGTTCCACTCCCTTCTCCACTCTCCCACTTCGTCGCGGTAAGATTTGATCAACCCCCAATAACTTCCCCTCACCTCATCCGCCGCGCCTAATAGCTCCCCGCTCGTTAAGGTTGCCGCCAATGTTTTGTACACCGGCCCAACGTTGCCTCCTCCTTCCGGATAAGCCCTGAGTCCCAAATAAGTTTTGTTCTCTACGCTGCTGTTTGATTTTAATCCTAAACCATTGTACTGTATGCTCTCGTCCCTTGATTCCGTATACGTCCCGTTCCCGTCGTCCCGCCAGGATAGACTATAAGTTTCCTTCGCCCTCCCCATCCCGTCGAACTGCAAGGTATTGGTGTTCGTCAACGTCGCTGCCGTTGTCTTTTGCCCGGCAGATTGTTTGGTAACGTTGCCCCCGCCCACCAACTCGTAGTACCAGTAGTCGTACTGCAACGGCGCTAAACTCAAACTCCAGCTTTCCGTTTGACGACCTTGCCCGTCGTATAAGTATCCCGTCTCTATCGAACGGTAATCAATCCGCCCGCTTTCCCACACCGGATGCGATCCGCTCCCTTCTATCCTCGACGCGCTCGCTCTTAAACGCTCGGTTTCCCCAGAATAGGACAACGATTGACTGTACGTTACGTCCCCGTTCTTCCAACTCGTGTCCAACCCCGGAATCTCCCCGCCGCCAATATCGCTCCAATATTTGCGCTCAACCTTATAATCCACCCGGCCCAGCGAGTCGTAGTTTACCGCTGCCACTTGGCTCTGATTGCCGTTCAGTTTACTTTCAAACTCCGCTGCGCTTACCGGTTCACCGTTAGCCTGCTTCTCTTCCCACGCACTC
>JAHFBY010000285.1:0-2785 GCA_023249835.1 Elusimicrobiota bacterium
AGTTTTCCCGGCGCTTAAACGTTTAAAATCTTTGGGTTGGAAACTGATCATTGGCACCAACCAATCCGGCATTGGGCGGGGTTATTCTGCGCTTTCCGACATGCAGAAAGTGCACGCTGCGTTTTTAAGGCTTTGCCGCAAAAATAAACTAAAAATCGATGAAATTTATTTTTGTCCCCACCATCCGCAAGCGGGCTGCAAGTGCCGCAAACCCGAGATCGGGATGCTTTTAAAGGCGAAAAGGAAATTTAATTTAGATTTGCCGCGCTGCGTGGTGATCGGCGACAAAGTTAGCGATGTGGAGTGGGGAGAACGCGCGGGGACGCGCACAATCTTGGTCTTAACCGGTTACGGGCGCAAACACAAACTTTTGTTAAAGCGCCCTGCAAGCTATATCGCCCGCACGTTCGCAGACGCTGCCCAATGGATTTTAAATAAGGATGAAAAGGAAAATTATGACGAATAATAATTTAGCGGAATGGAAAGAAAAGTACCGGGTGCGCATGGGTTTGTTCTTCGGTCTAATTTTTATCTGGCGGGCGCAGCCGCGCACGGTACTTTTTTTAGTGCCCGGCTTATTGCTGGCGTCCGTAGGATTGTTCTTGCGCCAATGGGCTGCGGGCTGCATTAAAAAAAACGATGCGCTTGCGCGCACCGGGCCCTACGCTTTGCTCAGGCACCCGCTCTACGCGGGCAGCTTCTTGCTCGCTTTCGGCTTAATTTTTGCCAGCACCTCTTTTAATTTGTCAATCAGCAAGCCTTATTTGGACCGGACGCTTTTTTATTGGTCATTTTTTTGGCTCATGGTGGAGTCTGTTTATTTGCCTAAAGTGGACAAGGAGGAGGCAATGCTTAAAGCCAAGTTTCCGGAAGATTATGACCGCTTTGCCGCAGAGGTTCCCCGTTTTATACCAAAAGAGTTTGTTTTGCCTAAAATTAAACCGGAGGAATTTAGCTGGGAAATTTGGAAAAAAAACAAGGAGTATTTCAGTTTGGTGGGGTTCCTATTTTTGGCCGCGCTTTTAATTGCCAGGTACCATTACGGTTTGCCGTGAAGTTTTTAAGCCGGTTTGCGGTTTGCTTAAGTTTTGCGGTCCTTTTTTCTAGCCGGCTGTGGCCGGCTGGAGATTTCGTTCCAGTCAAGATTAGTTCCAGCGTTCCCTGGAAGGTGGGCGAGAAGTTTACTTTTTCAATCAACTGGGGTTTGGTCAACGGCGGGGAAGCGACTATCGGCGTGGAGGATCTTGTGGATTTAAAGCCCTCGACTGGTCACGCCCAAAGTTACTCCTGTTACCATATCGTGGCAGGGGCGGTCTCCAACTCTTTCATCGATGTGTTTTATAAGGTCCGCGACAAAAACGAGTCGTGGCTGGATGCCAATGTCTGGCTCAGCCACCGGTTTGAGCAGCATAACCAAGAGGGCAAGTTCATCTTAGACCAAGTGGTTCGCTACGATTGGAAAAATTTGCGTTTTCACAACGAGGAAGACGTGCGCGGACGCGCTCTCAAAGTCGAAGACGGTAACTTGACAGTTCCGGCGGTGGACACTTTATCCAGCCTCTATTACGTCCGGGCTCGGGACTTTAAGGTGGGAGACACTTTCACCATGGAGGTCCATTCCGGGCGCACCTGGCCGTTGATTGTAAAAGTTTTGAAGCGCGAAAAAGTGAGAGTTCCGGCAGGCGAGTTTGACTGTTATTTGGTGGAGCCCTTTTTAAGGGAGCGGGGCTTGTTTATCCAAAAGGGCAAAAAACTGCAGGTTTGGCTAACGGCGGACTGGCGCAAACTTCCGGTGATGATGAAGGCCGAAATTTTTATTGGTCACGTCTCCGCCGTCTTAACGAAGATAGAATGAGGCCAAACCCAGCGTAAAATATGTTGTTTCAAGGGCAAGCATATTGACTAATATGCATATTTAATACATACTTATACATATGAGAACAACACTAAACATTGATGCAGAAATTCTGAAACAAGCTAGCCGGTTGACGGGCATTACGGAAAAAACATCCTTGATTCATCAAGGGCTCAAGGCGTTAATTGCCGCTGAAAACGCAAAACGGCTGGCTGAACTGGGTGGATCGGAGAAACGTCTGCGTCCCATATATCGCCGAAAACATGCAGAGGTGTAAGGTTGATACTTGTCGACACCTCCATCTGGATTAACCATTTTCGCTATAGTCTCCCTAAACTAGTTCAATTGCTGATGGATGGAAACGTAATTTGCCATCCTTTTATCATTGGGGAATTGGCTTGCGGCCAGTTGACAAACAGAAGGGAAATATTGGATTTGCTCGACACTCTACCCAAAACAGCGGTCGCCGAGCAGAACGAAATTTTAGAGTTCATTGAATCTAAAAAATTGTTTGGGATAGGTATTGGCTTTATCGATACCCATCTATTGGCCTCCGCATTGTTGAGTAGGGCCAAACTATGGACTGAGGATAAAAATTTGAAAAAAGCCGCCAACAGAATTCACTTGGCTTATCAAGGTTAAAGAAGAAAAAAACGGAATTCCGGTCACAATATTTAAGGAGCTCTTCAGCAAGCGCGTTTCTTCAAGCCGCCCCTCCGCTTAAAATTACCTGTCGTCATTGACATTTGAGGGTAAAAATAATAAAAATTAGTGTCCAAACTTATGAAAGATAAAGAGCTGTTTAATAAATTAATCGATAAGTTTTCTCAGAGGAAAATTTTGGTCATCGGCGATTTAATGCTGGACCGGTTCATCCGCGGTCAGGTTTCCCGCATATCTCCGGAAGCTCCGGTGCCGGTGGTCAAGGTA
>JAHFBY010000285.1:2795-3672 GCA_023249835.1 Elusimicrobiota bacterium
GAAGAGATCGATATCCCCGGCGGCGCCGGAAACGTGATGATGAATTTAGCTTCTTTAGGCGCGTCCGTTACGGCTACCGGCGTCATCGGCAAAGACTCAAGCGGCGAAGAACTCCTGGAATCGTTTCGCAGTCGAGGCGTGCGCACTGAAAATATTTTTCAAGACGCCAACCGAACGACCACGTTAAAAGTTCGCGTGATCGCCCAACATCAGCAAGTGGTGCGTTACGACAAAGAGTCTGACGGCCCGCTTTCCCCCATTTGCCAATCACAAGTGATCAAGGCGATCCCCGAGTTAATTCAAAACGCGGACGGCGTTATAATGTCCGATTACGGGAAAGGGGTGATCACCCGCTCAGTCCTTAAATGCGCGATCGCCTCCGCGCTAAAATATAAGGTTCCGATCTGCGTGGACCCTAAAGTGGAACATTTTTTGCAGTACACCGGCGTCACTTGCGTTACCCCCAATATGATGGAAGCTTTGGGCGGAATGCGTTTGGTGCGGCCCGACCCGATTGGCGGCGTGGAAGCCTTGGGCAAAGCTATCTTGGCAAAGCTAAAGTGTCGTTCAGCGTTGATTACGCAAGGTGAAGAAGGCATGACCCTGTTTGAATCAGACCGCTCCACCCATATACCGGCCAAGGCCAAGGAAGTTTATGATGTTACCGGAGCTGGGGATACCGTGATCAGCGTTTTGACTTTGGCGTTAGCTTCCGGCGCAAGCCTGGTCCAATCGGCAATGATAAGCAACGTTGCCGCCGGCATCGTGGTGGGCAAATTGGGAACGGCTTCTGTGACTCAAGAGGAACTGAAGTCGGTTTTGCACTGGCTGTAAATTATGAAAATTATTGGCGTTATCCCGGCGCGGTACGGTTCCA
>JAHFBY010000286.1:0-599 GCA_023249835.1 Elusimicrobiota bacterium
TCCCGCCCCATAGATCCCCAAAAGCTCTCCGCCATGACCCTGAGCCTCCTGCACCGGGGACCCGACGAGGAAGGCTCCTATATATCGCCTAATGGCAGCGTTGGCTTTGGTTTCCGGCGACTGTCCATCATTGATTTGTCGCTCGGCCACCAACCTATGCGCTGGAACAATTGCGTGGCCGTGTTCAACGGCGAAATTTATAACTATAAGCAGCTGCGCCAAGAGTGCGAGGCCCAGGGCGAACGTTTTTCCACTGAGAGCGACACCGAAGTCCTGCTACGGCTCTTTTGCCGATATGGCGAAAAATGTTTAGAAAAACTGAACGGTATGTTCGCTTTTGCGGTTTGGAACTTGGAAAGCCAAGAACTTTTTTTGGCGCGCGACCGATTGGGAATAAAACCGCTTTATTATTATGCGGATCCCAACGTTTTTATTTTTGGTTCGGAAATTCGGGCGATATACAAGAGCGGGCAACTCCCCCTCACCTTTGATCCGGAAGCGCTTTGGGATTATTACAGTTACCGTTTTGTCCCGGGTCCCTATACGGTTTTGCAAGGGGTGCGTAAGGTGATGCCGGGCGCTTACCTAAAGTTGAAGCA
>JAHFBY010000286.1:609-3671 GCA_023249835.1 Elusimicrobiota bacterium
GGAACAGGTCCAACCCTTCCACAACCGTTCGAGTGACTCGCTAAGCGAAGAGCTGCTGGCCTTATTAACCGCCAGCGTGGATCGCCAGATGGTTAGCGATGTGCCGGTAGGCGCGTTTTTAAGCGGCGGCGTGGATTCTAGCCTTATCGCTGCGCTCATGGCGCAGTCCGGGCGCGGTAAGATCAAAACATTTTCCATTGGATTCACCCAAAGTTCGGGAGTGGACGAATCTTCCTACGCTCAACAAGTGGCTAAGGTGGTGGGTTCCGAACACCACTCTTTAATTTTAACGGAAAGAGACCTCTTGCGCAGCGACTCGTTTTTAAAACGGATGAACGAGCCCGTGGCTGACCCTACGGTACTACCCACTGCGATCTTATCCGAATATGCGCGCCGCGAAGTAAAAGTGGTCTTGACCGGCGAAGGCGGAGATGAGTTGTTTGCCGGATACAACCGCTATAAATCCGTGTTGATTTCTGATTGGATAGCCTCACTGCCAGATCCATTGGCGCGCTGCGTTGCTCCCTTGGGACAAATGGCGGGGAAAGGGAGCTGTTTTAAGATGATCCCCAACGTCAACGCTGCGCGCTGGTTTGACGCGAACCGTGATTTTGATCCGCAATCCATCAATACGTTATTTAACGATCCTTTCCGATCCGGGGAGCGGACCCCGGGATATCTGCAGGCGGTTGCCCCCCAGTCCGCAGGCACGCGCTTAACGCAAGTTTTAGATTTGGAACTTAAAACCGCATTAACTGACCGTTTGCTCATGAAAGTGGACATGGCGACCATGGGCCAGTCTTTGGAAGCGCGTCCGCCCTTTTTGGACCACAAGGTGGTGGAGTTCGCCGCGCGCGTTCCCGATAACCTGCGCATCCGTTTTTTTAAAGGCAAATATATTTTGCGCAAAGCCGCGTCCCAACTGTTGCCGAGCGACATTGTATGGCGCAAGAAGCACGGTTTTATTGTTCCGCTTAAAAAATGGATGAGCGCGCGCCCGCGCGATTGGATGGAAGAGCGGTTGTCCCCGTTGTTTTTTCAAAAAGTCGGCTGCTTCAACCCAAAAGCAGTGCAAAACGTTGTGGAAAAAATCTATAATAGTCAGGACTCGGAGGCCGCAGTCATACTGTGGCCGCTCATTGTTTTATCCGCTTGGGTGGGAGCATTAGACGATTGATGTTAGTCCCGAAAAAAATCCTCATCATCCAGTTGCGCAGGATCGGAGACGTGATTTTGACCTTGCCGGTTATCAACGCGCTGCGGAAAAATTTTCCCGACGCGAAAATTGATTTTTTAACCGAGCGTCCGCAAGACCAGTTCGTGCGCTTGAGTCCCCAGTTAGACGAAACTCTAGTCTATGACAAGAGGCATCCTTTCGTCTGGATTAAAAACTTGCGCAAGCGCGGCTACGACTGCGTGCTGGACTTTCATTCCAACGGACGCACGCTGGTATTGACCGCTCTTTCCGGAGCCAAATGGAAAGTTGGATTCTGCGGCCCTTTGACCCGGGCGCTTGCTTACAACTTGCGCGTGGAGCCCAAGGCCGGAAGTTATATCGTGGACAAAAAATTGGGGATGCTTGGCGCTTTGGGTTTAAATGTAGAGCGCTGGAACTGGGATTTAAAGCTTCCCCAAGAGTCCATGGACTGGGCTGATCAATTTTTAAAGGAAGCGGGCGTTGCGGGCCCGCCTTTTAAGTTGGCGGGGATCGCGCCTTGTTCCCGGCGGGAAACCAGGCGCTGGCTGCCTGAACGTTGGGTCCAAGTCCTGGCCGGCATTGTAAAGCGTTCCCATTCGGCGCTATTTTTATGGGGGCCGGGAGAGCAAGTTGAAATAGAACATTTGCGAGACCAAACCCGTGCTCTTTTAGGGCCGGAGCCGAGCGGACAGGGTCGGTTGATTATGCCCCCTTTGACAAACCTGATGCAGATGGCCGCGTTGATCAAGCGCTGCTCTTTTGTAGTCTGCGTGGACAATGGTCCGATGAACATGGCGATTGCCTTGGAAACCCCGAGCTTGGCAATCTTTGGTCCCACGCAGCCGCTTAGTATGAGCCCGCAAAATCATCCGGTGCATTCAATGGTCAATGACGAAAATTTATTTTGCATTGCCTGCGGAAAAAATCAATGCCCGTACCGCCACGAGTGCATGCAAAACATAACGAGCGAGAGCGTATTGCAGAGGTTAGAGAGATATTTAAAATAAAACCGCCCTCACCCGGAGGGCGGATGAGGGGGGAAGGGGAGCGATTATGGAACAGAACGTTGCAGCGCAATTAGGAGAGTTGGTCAGCGAGTTGGCGAAGGTTCATGCGGAGTTGTGGCAGCGGGAAGACGAGGCAAGGCAGAGCGAGGACCGCGCGGTAGCGCAAGCCAAGCGACAAATTGATAAGTTGAACCAAAAGCGGAACGACTTGGTGGAAAAGGTGGACGAAGTTATCCTGCAAAGCCTTTCCCCCCAAGGCCCCAAGTAGCGGGCGGCCCATCATGGCAGAAACCATTGGTTGGTTAACGGATAAAATTATCGTATCGGAATTGAAGATATTCCATACCGGCAAGCAGCTCTTGCGCGCGGACGTGAACGATTCTCATCGCGAGCTTTGCCGCGAGCGCATTCGCGTGCTCTCCGAACAGCGGGACGATTTGGTGAGAGAGATGAACTGCCTATATGCCTCCTATCGGCAAGGTTCTGCTCGACCTAAAGTTTACCGCCAGTTTAAAATGTATAACGATCCCCGTTTTCAAGTGAAAAAGCCAGGCTAGAGAGTTTGAATTGAATAAAAGTTTTTGGTCTGGAATTTGGTGGAAGGTCGTCACCCTTAAAAATGAAACGTTTTTTGTTAAAGCGATCAAGGGCGCATTAAGGGCGGCGTCAATTTTTTATGGCGTTGGATCGCAGTGGCGAAATAGGAGGTACGACAATAAGTTTTTTAACGTAGCCAAGGTCCAAGCGCCGGTAGTTTCAATCGGTAATCTGAACTTGGGAGGCAGCGGCAAAACAATGTTGGTGCAGTGGTGCGCGAGCCGGTTAACCGAAAAAAATGTGCGCACTGTAATTTTAAC
>JAHFBY010000287.1 GCA_023249835.1 Elusimicrobiota bacterium
GCCATGAACAAAAATAATAACCCTTGGAAGCGACGCAGTTCTATGTTGACCGATGGTGACCAACGCGCCCCTAACCGCGCGATGCTGCGCGCTGTTGGATTTAAAGACGAAGATTTCAACAAATCGATAGTGGGCATTGCCAGCACGTGGAGCGAGATCACTCCCTGCAACGCGCATATTGATCAGTTGGCGCGGCTGGCCAAAGACGGGGTCAAGGAAAATAACGGGGCGGCCCAAATTTTTAACACCATCACCGTCTCTGACGGCATATCCATGGGGCATGAGGGCATGAAGTTTTCTTTAGCCAGCCGCGAAGTGATTGCGGACTCTATCGAGCTCGTGGCCAACGCCCAGCGGTTTGACGGCGTGGTGGCGATCGGCGGCTGCGATAAAAATATGCCTGGGTGCATCATGGCGATGGCGCGGTTGAATATCCCGTCCGTTTTTGTCTATGGAGGCACGATTTTACCCGGGAACTATCAAGGCCAAAAGGTAGACGTGGTGAGCATCTTTGAAGCCGTGGGTTCCTTTAATGCCGGCAAAATTACCCGCGAACAGTTCAAAGGCATTGAGTGCAGCGCTTGTCCGGGCGCAGGATCTTGCGGCGGTATGTATACGGCCAACACCATGGCCTCTGCCATTGAAGCCTTAGGCATGAGTTTGCCCGGAAGCGCTTCGCATAGCGCGGAAACGCAAGATAAGCGCGAAGATTGCTTGAAGGCGGGGCGCGCGGTGGTTTCCTTAATTGAGCGCAATATCACTCCCAAAATGATCATGACGCGCAAAGCGTTTGAAAACGCCATTGCCCTGGTGATGGCGTTGGGCGGCTCAACGAACGCCGTGCTGCATTTATTGGCCATGGCTAAAACCGTGGGCGTGCGGTTAGATTTGGACGATTTTAACCGCATTGCCAAAAAAGTGCCTCACCTGGGTGATTTAAAACCCAGCGGTAAATTTGTGATGAACGATTTAAACGAGGTGGGCGGGGTTCAGGGCGTGATGAAGCTTTTGTTGGAAGCTAAACTTATGCACGGCGATATCTTGACGGTAACTGGGCGCACCTTGGCGGAGAATTTAAAAGATTTTCCGAACTTGCAAGCGGGACAAAAAGTGGTACATGCGCTGAGTCAGCCATTGCACGCCACCGGGCCTTTAGTGGTTTTGCGAGGGAATTTGGCTCCGGAGGGGGCAGTGGCGAAGATTTCTGGACTAAAGGTCACGACGCTGAGCGGACCCGCAAAAGTGTATAACTCCGAGGAGGAGACCCTGTCCGCGATCCTTGCGGATAAAATTAAAAAGGGGGACGTGGTGATCATTCGCTTTGAAGGACCTAAAGGTGGACCGGGTATGCGCGAAATGTTGGCCGTGACTTCAGCGTTGATCGGCAAGGGGCTCGGAATGGACGTGGGATTGATTACGGACGGTCGTTTTTCCGGAGGCACGCATGGATTGGTGGTGGGGCACGTCTCTCCAGAGGCGCAAGTGGGCGGAACCATTGCTATCGTTAAGAACGGGGACCGCGTGACTATTGACGCAGGTAAAAAACTTTTGCGACTTGAGTTAAGCGAAAAAGAGATCCGGCAAAGGTTAAAAAAATTTAAAGCGCCGCCGCTAAAGTATAAGACCGGCGTGTTAGGAAAATATGCGCGCGTGGTGCAATCCGCATCCGTTGGCGCGGTTACGGACAGCATTTAGTGGCCATCCCAAGAGTTCGCTTAAAAGACGTTCCCCCAGAACGTTTATCCCATGGCCACCTATGGATCTTTTCTAATGAAATTAGCGGCATCCTTGGCGCAGCGGACCCCGGCAGCCTCGTTGAGGTTTGGAGCCGCCAAAATCAGTTCCTGGGCATTGGCTTTTGGAACCCGCGATCTTTGATTACAGTTCGGTTCCTGACTCGTGAGCAGGAGCCCATTGATGAGAAATTTTGGGTAAAAAGAGTTGCCCGAGCGCAATCTTTGCGCGCGGCCGCTTATCCTAAAGAAAGTTCTTACCGTTTGATTTTTGGAGAGTCAGACGGTTTCCCGGGCCTGGTGGTTGACCGTTACGGGGATTGTTTAGTGATGCAATCTTATTGTTTGGGCATGGACCGCTTAATCCCTATGATCCAGCCGGTCTTGCTTGAACTCTTTCATCCCAAGTCCATTGTTTTGCGCAATGACAGCTCCATCCGCACTTTAGAGGGTTTGGAAACAGGGAGTTCTATCTTATATGGGGAAAATCATTTTCCTTTAGAGATTACTCAATCCTTTGGCGCTAAAAAGCTGCGTTTTAACGTAGATCCGATGGCTGGTCAAAAAAGCGGTTTTTTCTTTGACCAAAGAGAAAACCGGCAGAGCGTGGCGCGCTGGTGCGATGGAAAAACCGTTTTAGACGCGTATGCCTATAGCGGCGCTTTTGGCATTTATGCTTTTGCCAACGGCGCAAAAAAAGTTACGGCCATAGACTCTTCGGAAGTGGCTTGCGAATCTGCGCGCAAGAATTTTACTTTAAACCAAGTTTCAGGTGAGGTGCTGGAAACTGATGTTGAAACTGCATTGGAAAAATATAAGCGCGCGAACATCCAATTTGATGTGGTGGTCCTAGATCCTCCGGCCCTGGCCAAAACTAAAAAAAATATATTTGGCGCGTTGCGCAAATATCAAACGATCAATGAACAAGCTTTGGCGTTGATTCCTGTAGGAGGAATATTGGCCACCTCCAGTTGTTCCCATCACGTTCGGCGCGAAGACTTTTCCAGGGTTTTAGCGAGCGCCGCCATCTCTGCCAAGCGGCAAGTGCGTGTTTTGGAATGGCGCGGACAAGCTTTGGACCATCCGCAACATCCTGGAATGCCTGAAACCGAATACCTCAAATGCGCGATCTTGCGCGTGGATTAGTCTTTATTTTTAGAAATCATGGCGCATAAACAAATCGAGCAGGCAGCGCAATTACTCAAGAAAGGCGGGTTGGTCGCTTTTCCAACTGAAACTGTATATGGTCTGGGCGCGTCGCTATATCAAAAAAAAGCGATTGAACGCATATTCTTCGTCAAAGGCCGTCCGGCCAAAAACCCCATGATCGTGCACATCGCCGAGCTTTCCCAGTTGACCGAACTCGTGAGTGAAATCCCGGATTTGGCGCAGGAGTTAATGCAGCGTTTTTGGCCGGGTCCTTTAACTTTGGTATTTAAACGAACTGCCGTTGTCCCGCAAGTTGTGACTGCTGGACTGCCTACGGTGGCTATCCGCATGCCGGCGCACGCGGTGGCGCGCGAGTTGCTCGAGCGCTTGCGCGAACCCATTGTCGCTCCTTCCGCCAACCTCTCGGGGCGTCCCAGTCCCACTTGCTACGCCAATGTCATGGAGGAGTTGGGGGATAAAATCGACATGGTGTTAGACGGCGGTCCGAGCGCCATTGGACTAGAGTCAACGGTGCTCAATATCACGACTGATCCTCCTCAGCTTTTGCGCCCCGGGCACGTGACTTGGGAAGCGATTAAAAAAATTGCGCCGCAGACCACACTTTTAGAAAAATCCAAACCTGGAGAAATTCACCCTTCTCCGGGTTTACGCTTTCGACACTATCAACCTAAGTGCCAAGTGGTTCTATTGCCTTTGGCCAAGTGGGATCAAGAAAGCCAATCGTTCCGAGCGAGCGGTAAAAAGTTAGGCGCGCTTACCTTTCA
>JAHFBY010000288.1:0-2668 GCA_023249835.1 Elusimicrobiota bacterium
AAAGTTTTGCGCACGTCACCCTCTCGTTTGGGCACAAACTCTTTTGTAAGTTTTTTCCCGGCGAAGGACTCAAGCAGCTTAATCATGGTTAACAGCGAAGCCGTGCTGCCGCACCCCACGTTGTACACTCCATTTTTGGGGTTAGGCGCCTGTGCCGCTAAGATATTGCAGCGGACAATATCGGAAACAAAGGTAAAATCGCGCGACTGCAACCCGTCCCAGTGAACCTTAAGCGGAGCCCCCTGCAACGCAGAAATGATAAACCTGGGCACAACTACGGCATATTTAGATTTGGGGTCTTGCCGGGGTCCAAACACATTAAAATAACGCAAAGAGACCGTGGACAAACCAAAACTTTTTGTGAACATTTTACAGTAAAACTCGCCCGTTAATTTGGATACGGCGTAAGGGGAAATTGGCGCGGGAAAATCCTGAACCTTTTGCGGGAACCGCAGGGAATCGCCATACACGCTGGAAGAAGAAGCAAACACAAACCTCTTCACCTTGGCTCGGGCAGCGCCCAGTAAACAAGCGAGGATTCCGCCCACGTTAACGTCGTTGGTTTCTTCTGGATAGGACATGGAACGTGAAACCGACCGCAGCGCCGCCTGGTGCAAACAATAGTCCACGCCCCTCATTGCCTTGGCCACATCTTTCGCGTCGCGAATATCTCCGCGCACCAAGTCCACTTTGTTTTCAAAACCGGAGAGGGACTCCATGCTCCCGGAAAAAAAATTGTCCAAGATGCGCACTTTCTCCCCCATCTTCACCAACGTCTCGGCGATGTGCGACCCGATAAACCCTGCTCCGCCTGTTACCAGCCATTTAGCCATAATCTATTCATCCTTTCCGCAAACCCTCTTACGGCACTTCAATTTTTGATGAATCTCCAATCATCACCCGGTAAGCCGCCGGTTTTATTGAAGATTGAATTAAACTTGCATTTTGGCCAATAAGCGAGTCTTCCACCCGGCGTACGGACAAAATAGTAGAATGTTCAAGCACAATCGAATGTTCGATTTCCGAACTGATCAATTTAGAATGGTGATAAATCGCGGTAAACGGACCGACGTAAGAATTCTCCACATGCGCATGTTCGCCGATGATCGCGGGGCCCCGAATCGTGCTATTAATCACCCTGGCTCCTTTTTCAATCACCACTTTTCCATCAATTTTTGTTTTTTTATCCACCCAACCGTCTATCCGGCTTTGCATAGAATCCAATACCAAACGGTTGGCTTCAAGCAAGTCTTCAAGTTTGCCCGTATCTTTCCACCAGCCTTTAACGATGTAGGGCGTCACTAACTTTTTAGAGTCAATTAAATATTGGATGGCATCGGTAATTTCCAGTTCCCCCCTTTGCGAAGGACGGATACTATTTACGGCTTTAAAAATAGTGGAATCAAACATGTAAACGCCAACCAACGCCAAATCGCTTTTTGGTTTTTTTGGTTTTTCTTCCAAAGCTTTTACTTTCCCGCCGGACAACTCCGCCACTCCAAAAGATTGCGGGTTAGGCACGCGCGAAAGTAAAATTTGGGCGTTGGGTTTCTTTAAATTAAATTCGCGCGCCAAATCTTTGATGCCGTCGCGCAAGAGGTTATCGCCCAAATACATTACAAAAGAATCTTTGCCAATGAACGGTTGGGCAATCTTAACCGCATGGGCAAGACCCAAAGGCGATGATTGCGGGATATAAACAACGCGCAATCCCCATTTTTTTCCAGAGCCTACAGCTTCGCGTATTTCAGGCCCGGTTTCGCCAATGATAATGCCCACCTGTTTGATGCCTGCTTGGGCTATGGCTTCCAAACCGTAGAAGAGAATGGGCTTGTTCGCAATAGGCACCAACTGTTTGGCGGAGGTGTGCGTTATGGGACGCAACCGCGTCCCCTTGCCGCCGGCAAGAACTAAAGCTTTCATTGCGCTTGGGACCGGCAAAAATGCACGTCAAAAAACAGTTTAGCAATTGACTTAAATACGCGCGCCACGTTTTTAAGCCTAAGCGCCTTGGACTCGCCAAACCCTCTGGGTTTAAGAACCATGCCGGTTTCAATATAGGTTTTACCCGATTTGATTAGTTTTACTAAAGCTTCAGTTTGATAGGAAAAACTATCTGTTTGAATTCTAAAGGGCTGAATAATGCTGCGTTTATGGATAACTGTTCCATTATAGTAACGCACGTTCAGACCAAATAGAAAGTTAATGATTAAAGTGTAAGTTTTGGAAAGGATCTGTCGAGCCAACGGACGAATGTAGACGTTGGTAGTGTAGGGAACAACAATATCCTTCTGCCCTAAGACGCCGAACATTTCGCGAAAAGAGTCGCCCGTAATCTCGTTATCGCCCGGAATCATAATAACGTAATCTTTAGACGCCATTTCCACCCCTTTGCGGTAATTGTATCCCAACCCCTTATTAACCGGATTATGAACCACTTTGACTCTTGGATCTTTAGCTGACCAGGCATCGGCAATAGCGCCTGTTTTGTCCGCGCTACAATCATTAAAAACCAGGACTTCAAAATCCTCAAAATTTTCCGCGATCAACGGCACGATCTCATCTAAAGTTGCGCCAATATTGCCTTCTTCATTGAACGCCGGCATGATAACGGTTATGGAACGCAATGGCTTTATTTCTCCTTTTAGGGTTTACGTCTAATAAAAAC
>JAHFBY010000288.1:2678-3648 GCA_023249835.1 Elusimicrobiota bacterium
AAACCTTATCTTATCAATTTTAATGCGAAATCGCCATCATTGATCATGGGAGATTTTTTTCTTCCCAGTTCCAAATACCAAATTAAACTAAACAACGTCAAAGGCGCAATGACTCTAGCTGAACTTGCGTGATAGTTCCAAATGTCTCCCCTCACTACCATGCAAAACCACCCTTGAGTCATGGCCAAAAAACCCCAGGGCGAAGGTTTAAACCAAAAATAAATGCTGCTCACTAGAACTAGCAGTCCGGTTTCCAGAATCAGGCTCATGGAGCGCAGCCATTCCGTATGCGTCACATTTTGCTCCCAGCCAATTGCAGACTCGGTAAAAAAACCTAAAAATGGCAAGGAGAGTCGCTTGAGTTCCGTATGGCTTGATACGTTTAATTGAAATTTTACATACATTGCCCACATCAACGTCGGGATCAAACTGCAAAGCGCAAACCGCGTCCAAACTTTTCCTGCGTTCCGTTCATAGATCAAAAGGTAAAGCATTAAAGCGCACGGGACGCTCAGCGCAATTTCTCTGGTTAAACCCGCCAACGCAAAGAATACCGCGCTCCTTAAAAAACAACGGCGACCCCAAAACACCAACGCCCACAAGGTAAAACTTATGCTTAAAGTTTCAGAAAGGGTGCGAAAAGTGGAAAACGTAATCCCGGTAGTAAAAATCCCCCCTAACACGAGCGGGGCCAAAGTCAAAGAATAGTCCTTGCCCAATCGAATAAGCGCCCAACCCAACGCCAGCCAGGCAACGAGGTTGACCATAAACAAACTGTACGGAAACAATTTGGGTTGGCCCAGAGCAAAGAAATAAGCGAGCAAAGGATAAAGCGCTCGGCGGTAGCGGTAGTCCGGAATATCCATTAGCGCGGCTGTTTTATGCGTCACCAACAAAGGGTCAAAGGTCATTAAATAAAAGAATTGGCCGTCATAAGATTTCCACGCTTTTATACCTGGATCCACGCTCT